>JAOUPE010000086.1 GCA_029880025.1 Caldifarciminota bacterium | reverse complement strand
TTAGGGGGCTACCCCCGAGTCTACCCCCGAACCCACTCCCCAACCAACTCCCAAAGTTGCTCCCTAACCAATCCCTTAACCAGTTCCCAAACCAACTCCCGAACCAACTTAGGAACCGACCCCCGAACCGACTCCCGAAGCGACCTCCGAGACTACTCCCCAAGCCACTTAGGGGGTCACCCCCTAAGTGATACCCCCTCCTAAAGGGAAAATTACGATAAACGACGGATGCTCAAGACGATAGACGAAAAATTGGGACGATTTGAGCGTTACTTTTAAGTAACCTTTTTTAGTGATTAATAATCACATTTATTTATTTTTCAAAGGTAAAAGTTCAGATATTTTTAGTTTGTATGGTTTTTCTAAGTTTCCAACAATGACCCAGATATCCAAGCCAAAATCACTGATTACCTCTCGACATCTACCGCACGGGCTTAATAAACTATAATTTCCTTTGCCATCACCCCATATCGCAACAATCGAGTCATATTCTCGATAGCCATGGGCTACCGCATGACAGATTGTTGCCACTTCGCCGCATACATCGGCAAAGCCGACATTCGCATCAAAATGAATGCCAGTAAATATTTTGCCATCTTTAGTCCTTAATGCTGCCGCTACTTCATGAATATCATCAACATGAAGTCTATCAGCAGTTACTTTTGCTTGCTCGATTAATTCTAAATCCTGTTTGGTCAATTCCATTTTTTCTCCTTTTAATTCAACATAACCAAACAACTTCATCCTGTCAATTCCGAATTTTAAAAACTGCAGCAAATTTCTTAGACAAAGCCAATACAGAGTTTTAATTGCCCTTGCATTTTTGCTTGGTTCGGGTAAAATTAATTGATATGAAAAAGAGCAATAAAGGGCTTTTTGATAAGAAAAGATTTGAATGGATAGAACAAGAGAAAATAAAATATCTAAAAAATCTAAGTATTGAAAAGGGTGTTGCGATTCTTGAATCACTTACATCGCCATCAGTATTAAATGAATTCATCCATAATTTTTCTTTAGATAATCCATTGTGTTTAAAAATCTCACTAAAAAGGCGAAAATGGCGTCGCTACCAGAAGTATTCAAAAAAGTAATCATTTTTCTCGAAAACAATAACTTTGACTATCTTGTGATTGGCGGAATTGCTTCAGCGACTCTTGGCTATCCAAGACTAACTGAAGATGTCGATATATGTATTTTTATTAAACGAAAAGAAGCAAAAAATTTTCTAACAAAAATAAAGAGAGAGGGTTTTTCATTTGATGAAAAGCAGGTATCTCAGAAGATAAAACAAACCGGCACCTTTCAAATTCATTATAAAGAACTTCATATCGATTTTCTCATCGCCTCTACTCGGTTTGAAAAGAGTGCACTCAAGAGAAAACAAAGAATAAAGTTATACGATACTTACGCAAATTTCCCAACTCCCGAAGATTTGATTCTTTTTAAAATCATTCCAGCCCGACATATAGATTTGGCAGATGCCGAAAATATTGCAATACGGTATACAGAAAAACTTGATAAAAAATATCTTCTCGAATGGGCAATGAAATTATCCGAAGCAGCCGAGGATTTAAGAGTCTATAATGAAGTTAAGAAGTTGCTGGATTAAATTATATTGGGCAAATCGATATAATATTTAAGATGTTTATCATTTTATTGTATCGAATACTTGCTTTAATTTGCCTTCGACTTCAGAGGCAATCTTTTTTAACTCTTCGTTTTTAATCATCTCCATCGCCACTGTCGGCTTGATAATCGAAATTATGGTTTTACCTTCTTTCTCATAAACAATCACATTACAGGGCAGCATCAGACCGATATTTTCTTCGGCAAGAATCGCCTGATGGGCACTGGTAGGATGACAGGCTCCAAGGATTAGGTATTTTTTGAAATCAATGCCGAGCTTCTCTTTAAACTTTGCTTTCAAATCAATCTGGGTAATGATACCGAATCCTGCTTTCTTTAACTCTTCGGTAACTTTTTTTACCGCTTCGTCAAAAGCAAGGTTCAATTCTTTGGTATAGCCATAACTAATCATTTAATCCTCCAATAATCTTATTAAATTGACAACTATTCATTTGTCAATGCTGAATTCTTCTCGCCTCCTGACCCATAATCACCAAATCTTGACAAGGCAGAGAAAATAAGCTATAATATATTGAAATTCGGGGAAATAGAGTTGCTAAATCTCAACAGCTTTTCCTTTATAACAAAACCAATGATTTGGTATTGTTTTTCAACTCGTGTGTTAGTAAATTTAACTTAAAATAACGAGAGGGTGCTATGAGAAAATATCTTTTAGTTCTTAACTTCCTTATGGTTTTGGCTTTTGCTCAGGATTCTTTACCCTGGCAAGGTGCTATTGTGTTTGAAGACTGGGTAAGGGTCGATGATGCGCCGGGTTTAACTAATCATCCGGCAAACCATCCTCAGACCATCATGGATGACAATTGGGTGCTATATTCGGTTTGGGAAGATGATCGGGATAATGATGCGTTCTATGAGATATATTTTGCGATTTCGACTGATACCGGACAATCCTGGGGTACACGAAACATTAATTTGAGCCTGAACCCAGAAATTAATGATATTTATCCCTGGTTAGCAGTTGATGAGAATAATCTATACGTGGTCTGGCAGCAGTCCTTGCAGAACGATACCTGGGAAGTATTTATTACCAAATCGACCGATATGGGAAATACCTGGACCAATCCGGTTGAAGTTCCGGGTATAACCGTGGTTAATAACCTGAGTTCTGGAATCAATGTTGGTCCCCAGCCGAAATTGACAGTGGATAGCAAAAGCAATCCAGACACGACTTTCTTGTATCTATTATGGGCAGATAATGGGACCGGGAAGATTCAGATAAAACTGGCGCGTTCGACCGATTTTGGTGAATCGTTTGTTGACCTAGGGATTATCGATAACAATTTGGAAAATGTGAACCGAAACCCTTATATCGTAGTTGATGACAGCGGCTGGGTGCATTGTGCCTGGGCAAGAGGAACCGGTGGAACCAATCAGGACCCTCATCCCTGGATTGGATATAATCGTTCGCAAAACCGGGGAAATACTTTTTTAGCCAATGACATAATCGTTAATGACGACTTTAGTGAAGTATACCGGGGCAATCCGTCCATGACCTATAATCCAGGTAATGGCGATGTGTTAATATCCTGGGAAGATTCAAGACGGGCTAGTGGTAATGCTAATCCTGATATCTGGTTCAGCAAAATCCATCGGGACAGTCTTTCCTTTATTCCAAATAAGCGGGTAAACTGGTGGGGAGCCGATACGAGCATCAAATACGACAATTTCAAATCAGTAATTAGAATGGACCCAAAAGGTATCATGGTGGCAGCCTGGCATGATGACCCTGAAAGAAATGGTTCTTACGGCATTCACCTTGCGGCATATAGTGATACGAATCGGCGGTTTTCCAATAGCCAATCCCTTATCCAAACCTATACCGGAACCAGCGGCGCAAATTTTGGCAATGCCTTTTATGCGCCTTCGCTTTTTGTCAAAGCCCTGATTGATACCGCAGAAAATGATACAATTACCCACTTCTTCCTGGTCTGGCAGGATTTTAGAGAAGATTCATTAGGCGGTAATATCTATTCGGTTCATGGCAAAGTGGTAAAAATATTAGGTGATTTGGACGTGGATAATGATTCGCTCGATGTGAAGAACGATACACTTTTGGTGAGGGCGGGAACCCCTGGTCAGGAATATATCCCCTATGCCCGAGGTGCATTTATCCTGGCAAATACCAGTGAATCTTATAACCCTGACCCAGAAGATGGACCAAGCCAATCAAGAATTGATTCATTAAGATACTATGGCGTACTCACCAGTCCACGCGGCAGAATCGACAGTATTATTATCTATAACTTACCTGGTTCTTTGAGCAAAGGGCAAACCGTTGTGTGCACGCTCGCACTGTATATCCCAGCCGGTACGCCAGATGGCGATTATACCGGTGTGATTACGATTGAAGGAAAGGATTCTTTGGGTGTTTTAATTCAAGAAACCTTTAATGCTTTAGTCCGGATATTGGGCGATTTGGATGTGGACAATGATTCGCTCGATGTTGTAAACGATACGATAAACTTGTGGACTCAACCAGCCGGTCCAGTATATACACCCTATGCCAAAGCCGAATTTATTCTGGTCAATACCAGCGATGCCTACAACCCTGACCCAGAAGATGGACCGAGCCGGTCGCGAATCGATTTTATAAAGTTTTACGGCGTGTTGAATAATCCTCATGGCGAAATCGATAGTATTTTCATCCTTAACCTGCCCAGTTCTTTAAACGTTGGACAAAGTGTAGAGTGTACTCTGGCTTTGGTTATTCCGGTTGGAACCTGGCAAGGAAATTATACTGGCAAGATTACGATTGAAGGCTATGACACCTTAGGATTTTTAATTCAAGAAAACTTCAACCTTACGGTTGAGGGTCCAAAACCCAGAGCAAGCCTTGATTCATTAAGAGTTGCGCCAATACCATTCAAACCGTACCGAAATCCAGAACACAAAAAAATCCATTTCCAGGGACTTACCCGAAATGCTAAAATAATGGTTTATGATGCTTCAGGCTATTGTGTCTGGTCAGCCACTGAAGATGGTGACGGTCACGTTGACTGGGATGCAAACGTAGCAAGCGGAATATATATCTATCTGGTGACATCACAAGAGGGCGAAAATAAAAAAGGCAAATTATCAATAATCCGATAGGGGGATGAGATGAAAAGAGTTTTACTTTTTCTAATAACGACTAACACAGCACTGCTTTATGCCAGTACTGGTGTTGCTTTTTTAAAGATACCGGTAGATGCCCGGGTCTGCGGTATCGGTGAAGCCGCAGTTGCCTATGTCGATAACGCTTCAGCATTATATTATAACCCAGCCGGCTTGGCTTATATTGAATCGTTCGATTTGCTCTTCATGCATAATGATTGGTTGTTAGATATGAGCCATGAATATGTAGCAGCCGGATTTGGTTCGAAAAGTATCGGCACTTTTGGTTTATCATTTAATTACTGGGGTTCAGGCGAAATTCAAGGTATCACAATCCGCGGTGATACAATACCTGGCTATTACTTCTCAGCATCGGACTGGTGCCTGAATTTAGGTTATGGCAAGGAATTCAGCAAATTAGCTTTAGGTGTCGGATTCAAATTCATTAGTGAAAAGAATGAGAGTCTTTCGACTTCAGCTTATGCTTGCGATATCGGCGGAATGTATAACCTTCCCATTACTGGTCTGAAAACTGGTTTGTCGGTAACCAATCTTGGCACAAAATTAAAGCTCGACCAGGAAAATTATTCTCTGCCAATTTCTTTTCGAGTGGGCTGGCGTTATGACCATCAAGTTTTTGGAATAACCCAGGACTTTATTTTTTCCAATACCGAAAAATTCGGTATCGCTTTGGGTGCTGAGTATCGGGTAAGAGAAATCTTGTCACTACGGCTTGGTTATCGAACTGGTTCCAATACTGAAGGTTTTTCTAATTTAAGAGCCGGGCTTGGAGTTTTGTTCAAAGGTTTTGGCATCGATTATGCCTTTGCTCCTTATGGCAAATTGGGTATGACCCACCGGATTTCTATTTCGTTTCGAAATCGATACTCAACCCTCGATGAGTGATTGACCTGAAGAAAATAGTAACACCTGAATAAGTTTCGGGGTCATATTAACTCCTATTTAAAATAAAAAGAATTTCTATTAATTTGGAATTAAATTTAGCAACCTAAGGCGATTTCTGCTTTTCGGTCAATATTTACAATCTACTTTA
Source organism: Caldifarciminota bacterium (assembly GCA_029880025.1). Classification (GTDB taxonomy): domain Bacteria; phylum Hydrothermota; class Tepidihabitantia; order Tepidihabitantales; family JAOUPE01; genus JAOUPE01. Next base: position 1,109 of record JAOUPE010000086.1, on the reverse strand, counting down.
CGCTAAACCTAGAGTTAAAATGATATTTTCATCGCCCTCATAAATCTTTACTTGTCGAAAAATTAAGATTAAGATTCAAAGGTGCTTGACCATAGAATAAGATTAGGCTATTAAATAGTAAAAGGAGTTAATATGGCAATGGTCAAATATGAAAGACTGCTTAACGGCGATGAAAACCCAACTGAAAGAAAAATCAAAGGAACAATAGGTAAAAGAGTTCTACCCTATTGGCAAGAGCTTGGAAAGTTTTTAGGCGAAAATTATGATTTTAACCCGGAAATGAAATTTTATGGCAAAAAATATGGCTGGACAATCCAATATCGAAAAAGCGGTAAAACTTTATGCTCGCTCTTTCCAGAAAAAGATTCGTTTACGGTTTTAGTAACATTGGGTGGAAAAGAGATTGAGAAAGGGGAAGAAATAATAAATAACCTAAGCCCTCCAGTTAAAAAGATATTTGATACCGCCCGTCTGTTATTCGATGGCAAATGGTTATGGATTCGTGTCACCAAGAAAAGATATGTTAAAGATGTTAAGAAATTGATAAGTATAAAACGAAACCCAGGTAAAAAGTAAAATGTGATGCCAAAACTTAGAAATATCGAAAAACAATTAGATATTATCCGAAGGGCTTATGATAAAACCGTAGATTACCATAAAAAGGGGATTAATCCTTTAACTGTCGTCCCAGAAAAATTTAAGAGATTCCAAACTACTTATCATTCATGCAATAGTGGTCAACCCGCTATTAAAAAGTATCTCAAGCCAAAGCCAGGGATGCGGTTTTTAGATGTTGGCTCATCGGCGAATTTAGCCAATTATCGATTAGACCATTGGTCAGCTACTTATTACGGAATCGATATAAGTCCTGAGTTGATTAAAGCGATGAAAAATTTTGTGCTTCGTGAGAATATCAGAATCGGCGGTTTATATGTCGCAGATATTGCCAAGATGCCCTTTAAAAATAACTTTTTTGATATCGCTGCGGCAATTGGCGTTCTGGAGTATTATGACATTGCTTACATCAAAAAAGCCCTTAAAGAATTAAACCGGGTTTTGAAACCAGAAGCAAAAATGGTTCTGGATATGCCAAGTTTAAGACATCCTGA
>JAOUPE010000085.1 GCA_029880025.1 Caldifarciminota bacterium | reverse complement strand
GAAGCACCGCAGGCTCGGAGATAAAGAAGGATTGTTTGGATAGGCGGATTCTTCGTCTTACCTTTTTCTAAACGAGAAATATATCCCTGTCCAGATTTTGTTGAAAGCCCTATCCGCTTGGCTACCTCAATTTGAGAAAGACCCGATTTTTCACGGATCTTGGTTAAAAGTTGTCCAATTTCTTTTCCTAAAAATATATTTTTCAACATACTATATTATGCCTAATAGGCATATAAAAATCAAGCAAAATTTTCTTCCAAGTCGTCTCTCGTCAATCGCTTATCGTCATTTCGTCATTGATAGGGGGTACCATCCAGGGGGTAGCCTTCTGGGTAGACTCGGAACTAGACTCGGAACTAGACTCGGAAACAGACAAGGGGTGAGACATGGATAGAGACTTAGGAACAGACAAGGGGTGAGACTTGGATAGAGACTTGGGAACAGACAAGGGGTGAGACTTGGATAGAGACCAGGGGGTTCACAAGGGGGTTGACCGGGGGGCAGACTCGGATACAGACAGGGAGGCAGACACATATCAACATCTTAAAATCAAAAGCTATGTTTTGTGGCTAAAATTTTCGGTCCAGCACGCATTTTTTTATTTTTTCCAGTATCGTTTTATCTAATTTTCGTCCCAGCCATTTTGCCATTACGCTCTAATCAGTCACTAGTGACAGTCACCTTGAAAATTGTCTTTATAAGCTATAAATATTCAATGAGTTCAAGAAGCGGATTTAAAATGTAAGTAGATTTTTGATATGGCTCGAATACCAAGAAAGTTTCAAGATGCACTGTTCACACTTTATCACATTATTTCGCGGGGTAATAATCAACAGAAGATTTTTAAATTTAAACGAGACCGAAAGAAATTCCTTTGGCTTCTCCATCAAGCCAAGAAACACCATCCGTTTAGACTTTATGCTTATTCTTTAATGCCTAATCACTTTCATTTAATGATTGAAACAATCGAGGCTTTGCTTTCTAAAATCATGCACCTTATTAACAACGGGATAGATAAAAAACCAGATTTACCTTGGGTCATCAAAAACGGCTTGCATTTTTAATTCATCATTGCAACATCTAAATTTCTATAAACTTACACAAAAGGAAATTCAGGTGACTGTCACCATACTCCTTGATTTAGAAATTTAGACCAAGCCCGGTAGAAGACTCAGAAGTGGCTCCCTAAGCAATTTCCTAAGTCCGCCTGAAGTGGTTCACTACTAGATGATACCCTCCCTAAAGCAAATTAAAGATAAAATATCAAAAATCAAATAGATAGAACAAATTTCGCCTTGATTTTTATATGCCTACTAGGCGTAATATCCTCAAAATCTGTGTTTTTCAGTGTCCATTATGATTTCTTTACCTCTAATTTTTTCGAATAAACTTGACTTTTAGCCATTCAGAAATTATAATATAACACTTGATGCAATTCTTAAAAATTCCCTCGGCTTATTTGAAGCTGGATTTTGGTAAAGAGGGGTTACGCACAATTCGCTTGGTAGAAAAGCGACGCAATCTATCTAAGCCTTTGTCAATCGAACAGAAGCGGGTTTTGCAGCAATTGAATGATTACTTTAATGGTTCTAAGATTGATATCAGAGTCAGAGTTGACTGGGCAGGTATCTCGGATACCAATCGACGAATACTGAAAGCGACCCAAAAAATTAAGTACGGCGAAGTAAGGACCTACGGCGAAATAGCCAAAAGAACAGGAACGAAACAAGGCGCTCGAGCAGTAGGACAGGCTTTAGCAAATAATCCTTTGCCGATTGTCATCCCTTGCCATCGAGTAATTAACCAAGACGGCAGGATAGGAGGTTATCGCTGGGGAAGCAAATGGAAAGAAAAACTTTTGACCCTGGAAGGTAAAAAAATTTTAAAGGGAAAGGTGATTAATTGAGTAATGTCATAAGAATTGTGGTCGGGGAGATGGCAACCAATTGTTACCTTCTTGAATCTAATAACGACATCGCAATTATTGACCCGGGCTTTGAACCGGAAAAAATCTATCAAAAATTGAAAGAATTGAAAGGTCTGGCAAAATATATTATCAATACTCATGCTCACATTGACCATATCGGTGCCAATGTTAGATTAAAAGAGTTAACCAATGCTAAGATTTTAATTCACCATCGTGATGCCGAACTTCTTACCCAGCCTTCCAGGAATCTTGGTTTTTTCTTGGGTGAACCGATTGCATTATGTAAAGCCGACCAACTCTTGCATGAACACGATATTATTGAAATCGGTGATGAGAAGCTGGAGGTGATACATACCCCTGGTCATACTAAAGGGAGTATATGTCTGGTTACTAAAACATTTGCCTTTACCGGTGATACCCTTTTTATCGATTCGATTGGTCGAACCGATTTTCCGGATGGTTCAGAACGGGAAATCCTTGGTTCATTACGCCGGCTCAAAGAACTTTTGACTGATAATATAGCAATCTATCCAGGACATGGTGAACTGGGTAGTTTTGGTAAGGCTAAAGAACTGAATCCATTCTTAAACCTGGAATGAAAAATATGTCCAGAAATAATATAACACGATTAGCGGTCTACCCAGTTTTATTATTCGGACCGGTTAATTCTGACTCCTTTGTTTTTAGATATTTGAGAGCGGGTAAATTCCTTGACAAAGACCCAAATTTTTCTATTTTAAATTCAGATGAATGCAAATAATTTTATATTTATCATTTCATCAATTAAACGAGTTAAATAAAACAAGAGAAGCCTGGAGGAAAAATGGGAAAAGTTAGAGTCGCGATAATTGGCATAGGTAACTGTGCTTCAAGTTTAGTGCAAGGTATTTATTATTACCGTAATGCAAAACCCGGCGAGTTAATTCCAGGAATTATGCATACGGTATTAGGTGGTTATCATATTGGTGATATTGAGCTTACTTGCGGTATCGATATTGATAAACGAAAGGTCGGTAAAGACCTGGCTCAGGCAATCTATACCTATCCCAACAATACCTATAAGTTTTGTGATGTGCCTAAGACTAATATCAAAGTGATTCGGGGTATGACTCATGATGGGTTAGGATATTACCTTTCTCAGATTATCGAGAAAGCACCTGGACCAACTGCCGATATTGTCCGAGTCTTGAAAGAGACTAAAACCGATGTTGTGGTTAATTTTTTGCCGGTGGGGAGTGAAGAAGCAACTAAATGGTATGTGGAACAAATCTTAGAAGCAGGCTGCGCCTTGGTTAACTGTATACCGGTATTCATTGCTTCGCAGAAATACTGGCACAAAAGATTTAAGGATGTTGGATTACCGGTAATCGGTGACGACATTAAATCTCAGGTTGGGGCAACGATTCTGCATCGAATTCTGGTTACCCTATTCAATGACCGGGGGGTTAAGCTCTTGCGAACTTCCCAATTGAATGTCGGCGGCAATACCGATTTCTTGAATATGCTGGAACGGTCTAGACTCGCTTCCAAGAAGATTTCTAAAACCGGGGCAGTAACCTCATTATTGAAATATGACCTTGGTGATGAAAATATTTATATCGGTCCTTCGGATTATGTGGCATGGCTCAAGGACCGAAAATGGGCACATATGAGAATGGAAGGTCAAACCTTTGGCGATGTGCCGCTGAATATTGAAATTAAACTTGAAGTCTGGGATTCACCCAACTCGGCTGGAGTTGTGATTGATGCGATAAGATGTGCTAAACTGGCTCTGGATAATAAACTGTGCGGCAGCATAATCGAGCCTTCGAGTTATTTCATGAAGACACCACCGGTTCAATTTCCTGACTACATTGCTCGAGAAAAGACCGAAAACTTCATTAAGAAGTACGGAAACGCAAAGTCAAAGAAAAAATGATAAATTAGTTATTGAGATACGGTGCGAGGCGTTCTAATTGCCTTTGAAGGGATTGAAGGTTCTGGTAAAACTACTCAGGCTGAATTACTTTACCAAAACCTTAAAGAGAAATCGATACCCTGCATCTTCAGTCGGGAACCGGGTGGAACCGAAATCGGGGAACGAATCAGGGAGATACTCTTAGACCCAAAAAATCAGAAGATGCATGCGAAAACCGAACTCTTGCTTTATCTGGCAAACCGGTGTCAGCACGCTTATGAAAAAATTTTGCCCGAACTGCAAAAAGGAACGGTCATAATCACCGACCGATTTTCTGATTCTTCACTTGCCTATCAGGGCAAAGGACGGGATTTGAGTTTTAAGGTAGTATCAAGACTCAATAAATTCGCAACATTTGGGATAAAGCCCGACCTGGTCATTCTGGTCGATGTGCCGGTTGAAATTGGGTTAACCCGAACCATGCAAAAAACCCTTGACCGATTGGAGCAGGAAGAGGTAAAATTTCATAAGGCGGTGCGTGACGGTTACCGCCAATTGGCAAAAAGAGCACCAAAACGAATTAAGCTTTTTGACGGTATGAAAGAAATCGAAAAACTTCAAGAGGAAATTAATCAAGTGGTTCTGGACTTTTTGAAAAAAAAGAGTATAATATTATAAATAGTTGGATTTTCCCAATTGATGTGACTTGGTTTATGACTTATATTAAAAAGGTTAGGAAAAATCCAGAAAGGAAGATATAAAATGAAGTTCCTGAAAAATAACCTGGCAGTGGTATCGATTATATTGGTGGTTGCGGTAGTGGGTGGAGTATTTGGTGCAAAACTCTGGGCACAACGAACCAATCTGTTAGAATCACTCCAGCTTTTCAATACGATTTTAAATATCGTCCAACAGAACTATGTGAAAGACGTTGACAATAAAGAACTGATAAAATCGGCAGTCGAAGGAATGCTTGAATCCTTAGACCCATATACCCAGTATCTTGAATCCGATGAATTCAGTGATTTAAGGATTAAGACCGAAGCTGAATTTGGTGGCATTGGGATTCAAATCGGTCTGCGTGACAATATTCTGACGGTTATTTCCCCAATCGAAGGAACACCGGCTTATCGAATCGGAATGCGTTCGGGTGATAGGATTGTGAAGATTGAAACCGAATCAACCGAAGGGTTTAATCTGGATGATGCGGTAAAACGTTTGCGCGGTCAACCCGGTACCAAGGTCGAAGTGGATGTAACAAGAGAAGGTGCATCCGAACCGCTCCATTTCACAATTGTGCGGGAGATAATCAAAATTAAAGCGGTTCCCTATGCCGGTACCCTAAATGACAATATCGGTTACGTTCGGTTAGCCGACTTCTCAAGGGTTGCCGCCAATGAACTGAGCACAGTCCTGGATTCATTGTTTGAAATCGAAGGCGTTAAAAAGCTGGTGTTTGACCTGCGATTCAATTCAGGTGGTCTTTTATATGAAGGAGTAGAGGTCTCTAGTTTGTTCATCCCAAAAGGTGATACGGTCGTTATTACCAAGGGACGAAATCCGATGACCTATCAGGGTTTTACCTCAGACCAAGAACAGGAATATGGCAATTTCCCATTGGTGGTCCTGGTTGACCGCGGAAGTGCCTCGGCGGCTGAAATCGTTGCAGGCGCAATTCAGGATTGGGAACGAGGATTGATTGTGGGCGATACTACATTTGGTAAGGGCTCGGTTCAAACCCTGTACCCGCTGCCCGATAATGCCGCCCTTAAATTGACTTCGGCTTATTGGTATACACCCTCGGGTCGTTGCATCAATCGTCCAAATAAAAAGGATACGACAAAAGAACAGTTGACCCTAGAAATCTTCCACACCCTGGGCAAGGCAAAACGAGAATTACATGGCAATGGAGCAATAACACCGGATATTTATTTACCCTATGATAGGTTAAACGATTTGGAATCTAAGCTGCTTACTAAGGCGATATTCTTTGAATTTGCCAACAAGTACGTGGCAAAAAATAAAGATATCGAACGAGGATTTAAAGTGACTCCGATGATGCGAGAAGAAGTGAAGGCGATCGCTAACCTGAAAGAAATAAAATTTACCAGTGCCCAATTCGATTCGATAATCGAATTTGTCGACCGTGAAATCGAACGTGAGATTGCGCTGAAACTATGGGGCATAAATGGTGAATATGAAGCTCGACTCAAATACGACCCCCAGGTCCAGAAGGCGATTGAACTCTTAACCAAAGCAAAGTCGAACGATGAGCTCTTCCGACTTGCCAGAAAGTAGTTAGTTTCTTATTAAATTTTAGTAAACCCGAGTTAACGATTCGGAAAAAATAGGAATCTAACCTTTGATTCGTTCTAAATATTTTTGGGTTTCGACATCGATTCGAATCGTATCCCCGGTCTTGATGAACTGCGGAACCATAACCTCAATACCATTTTCTAACTGAGCCGGCTTGTAAGCAGCATTGGCTTCACCCTTCACTCCGGCACCAGTAGAATCGACCTTGATATCCACGGTCTTGGGAATAAGAACATCGACCGGTGAACCTTCATAGAATTCAATTTTAAGATACATCCCGGGAATTAAGAACTTTTCAAAGTTGCCAATTTTCGCTCGTTCGATTCCGATCGGTTCATAAGTTTGGGGATGAAGAAAATAAAAATCATCACCGTCCTGATAGGAAAATTCAGCATCCAGTTTTTCTAAATTGATATCCTCGATTTTCTCTTCCGGATGCAACCTTTTCTCGGTCATGGTGCGGGTCATAATATTTTGTAATTTTAAGTGGACAACACTGCCCATCTTTGCGGTTCCGGCTTTATATTCGGCGCCAATCACTTTGTAAAGCTCTCGGTCCAATTTTATTGCGGCGCCGGTTCTGACTTCGGATGCTAAAATCATATTATTAGAATAATCTTTATAAGCTTTTTGTCAATTTATTTTGTCGAGTATTCTAAAAAAAATCATTCAACACCGAATGACACCGCAAGAACACTGAAAAAATATAATATTAATCGGTTGATTTTTAAAATCTTACCGGCAATAAATTTTGCGTCTCTCGCCGGGCTGGAACTTAA
>JAOUPE010000008.1 GCA_029880025.1 Caldifarciminota bacterium | reverse complement strand
AAATCTTTCCTATCGTAACTTTCGCCGGTTAAAGAAACAGCTTAAAAAAGTGAGTCTTGTGCCTTGCAATAACTGGACAATCGAACTGCGTGCGGTCAAAGATAACGCTGAATTAAAACTGATTCGTAAAGCAGTGGCAATCACCGATTCGGTCTTTGCCAAAATCTTGAAAATGATAAAACCCGGCGTCCGAGAAAAGGATTTGGCAATGGAAATGGATTATTTGATGATGCAGGAAGGCGAAGTCGCATTTTCCACCATCGTTGCCTCAGGTAAAAATGGTGCATTGCCCCATTATGAACCTGGGCTGAAAAAGTTAAAAAGCGGTGAAGCGATAGTATTTGATTTTGGTGCCAAATATCAGGGTTATTGTTCAGATATGACCCGAACCGTATTTGTCGGTAAAGCCGATAATAAGAGCAAAAAGATTTATTCGATTGTTTTAGATGCCCAGAAAAAAGCATTGGAGGCAATCAAGAAGAATGAAAAAACTTCGGATATTGATGCAAAAGCTCGTAACCATATTACCGAAAAAGGTTATAGCAAATATTTTGGTCATGGTTTAGGTCATGGCGTCGGTCTTTTAGTCCATGAAAATCCTGCCCTGGCTAAAACCAGTAAGGCAATCCTTGAGAATAATAATGTTGTAACAGTTGAACCCGGTATATATCTGCCGGATTGGGGTGGAATTAGAATTGAAGATTTGGTTCGAGTAACCAAGAAAGGTTGTGAAATCTTAACCAAAAGTCCAAAGGAGCTCATCGAGCTATGATTATTACCCCCAATGATTTTAAATATGGACTGTTAATCCGATTTAAAGGTGATATCTATGAAATCATCGAATACCAGCGGGTCAAGATTGCCCAGCGCCGGGCATTCGTGCGCACCAAGATGAGAAATATAAACTCCCTGTCCGTGATTGAAGAAAGTCTGGATTCGGGTGAAAAGATTGAAGAGGTCGAGGTCGAAAGAAGAAAATGCCAGTTCCTTTATCACGATGAAATAAGTTTCCATTTTATGGAGATGGAGCATTACGAGCAGTTTGCATTACCCAAAGAAATTTTGGGTGATAAAGCATTATATCTTATCGACAACTTAGAGCTTGATGTACTCTATCTGGATGGAAAGCCCTTTACGGTTGAATTGCCCAATTTCATAAATCTGAAGATAGTTGAGACCGAACCAAATTTTCGCGGCGATACTGCCGCCAGTAGTTCTAAACCGGCAAAACTTGAGACCGGACTCGTCGTCTCGGTTCCATTCTTTGTGGCTAATGGCGATATCATAAGAATCGACACCCGCACTAATACCTATATTGAAAGAGTAGCAAAACAACCCAGCACTTATTGACACAAGGGTAAGGTTTTAAATATGAAAGATATAATGGAGATATAATATTCATATCAATAAGTGCTGGGTGATTTAAATGTTTAAAAAGATTCTTATTGCCAATCGGGGCGAGATTGCCCTGCGGATAATTCGAGCCTGTAAGGAATTGGGTGTTAAGACAGTAGCGGTTTATTCGGAATCCGATTCGGATTCGCTGCCTGTTCGAATTGCCGATGAAGCGATATGCATTGGTCCAGCTCCAGCTCAAGATAGCTATCTGAATATACCAAGAGTGCTGTCCGCAGCTGAAATCACGGGCAGTGAAGCGATTCATCCTGGTTATGGTTTTTTAGCCGAGAGCTCAGAATTTGCCGAAGCCTGTGAATCCTGTAAGCTTGTTTTCATCGGACCAAATCCAGAGGTGATTCGGCTAATGGGCGACAAGGTTGAAGCACGGGCTAAAATGAAGCAAGCCGGTGTGCCGGTTCTTCCGGGTAGTGATGAAGAGGTGGGTTCGATAAAGGAGGCAAAAAGCATCGCAGCTGGAATTGGCTATCCGGTAATATTCAAGGCAGCCGCTGGCGGTGGTGGTAAAGGGATGCGGATTGTTAAAAATGAAAAAGACTTGGAAACCGGATATCGAATGAGTCAGGCTGAAGCAAAAGCAACTTTTGGTGACCCGCGGGTCTATTTAGAAAAGTATCTTGAGAAAACACGGCACATTGAAGTCCAAATCTTGAGCGATAAAGAAGGTAAAACTATTCATCTGGGAGAAAGAGAATGCTCGATTCAACGGCGACACCAGAAACTGATTGAAGAATGTCCATCACCAATCGTCGATGAAGATTTGAGACAGAAATTGGGCGAATGGGCGATTCGAGGTGCCGAGGCAATAAATTATGTGAATGCCGGAACGGTTGAGTTCTTAACCGATGATAATAAGAATTTCTATTTTATCGAAATGAATACCCGAATCCAGGTCGAGCATCCGGTTACCGAAATCGTGACCAGAACCGATATTGTTAAGGCACAGATTTTAATTGCTGCCGGCGGGAATCTAATTTCGGCTTTGGGCGGGATTGATAAGAGTTTCATATTTGAAGAACTGAGAGAAATCCATGCTCTGGAATGTAGAATTAACGCCGAGGATACCGAACAAGATTTTATGCCGACCCCAGGTAAGATAACGAATTTACATCTACCCGGTGGTAATGGGGTCAGGGTCGATTCCCATATTTATCTGGGTTATACGATTCCTCCTTATTATGATTCGATGATTGGTAAGGTTATTGTCTGGGATATAACCCGTGAAGGAGTAATCGCTCGGATGGAACGAGCATTGAATGAGACAGTCATCGAAGGGGTCAAGACCACAATACCCTTTCATTTAAAGGTTCTCCGTAACAAAAAATTTCGGAACGGAGACATCAATACCGAACTCTTAGAAACGGTTACAGAATAAAATTTAGAACCGACATCGGTTCACCCAGCACCTATTTTCAAAGGGGTTTCCCCTTTGAATCCCCTCTTAATCCGCCTAGGCGGATTAAAGATGGGGAGAATGAGGGGTTGCCCCTCATTTTTATGAGATAAGAAGTTTGCTATCAAGTTTTAAGTTTTGCACCAACACCTATCTGAAAATAGGTGCTGGGCACGGCAGCTTTATCGGTTAAACTTATTCTTTAGCCTTTGGCTTTTTTCTCGGACGCGGCTTTCGCGTTTTCTTTAGTCGCCTAAAACTGCGTCTTCTTGCCCTTGGTGGTTTTTCACGAATCGCCGCTTGTGCTGCGGCAAATCTGGCTACCGGAACACGAAATGGTGAACAGCTGACATAATCCAAACCTTGTTTATGACAAAATGCAATTGATTTGGGTTCACCACCGTGTTCACCACAGATACCTATCTTGAGTCCTGGCCGGCCCCTCTTCCCTTCTGAACAGCTATTTTGATCAACTCCCCTACCCCCCTTTTCTGTCGAGCACAGCAAAGGGATTCTCCTCCAAAACCTTCATATCCACATACTCGAAGAGGAACTTGCCCTCGGCATCATCCCGGGAGAAACCAAAGGTGGTCTGGGTGAGGTCATTCGTCCCGAAGCTGAAGAATTCAGAACCATTAGTCGCTTGGGAAAATTCTACTCCAAGATTTAGAGGCAGCAATGCGAACATCAGGGTACTCATCGTTTCTTAAATTTTTTAAGATTGGTTCTATTTGAAACAGTAAAAGAGATTCACTAATCTCTCCAATAGAAGAAACAACAGCCTCGCGGATACATTCATCCATATCTCTTGCTAATATATTAAGAATTAATAGAAAATTCTTAGGGTTAGAATTAATAAATTTATCCCATACTCCACGGGGTGGAGAATTTAAAACTAAAGTCTTAAAAATTGGCAAAGATTTAATGAGGTTCTCTTTATTAATTTCCGCAAGGGAGGCCCAAATTGCCTGCAAAATATACATACTTTTCTCTTTTGCCCAAATCTGCAAAGTTGGGAAAACCTCGTTGAATTTGCCATTAACAATTATGGTAAAAGACTTGGTAGCAGCTATTCGAACAGATTCGTTTTTATCTTCTATTAAATCCTTCAAAATTGGTAAAACTTCAGGAAGTTCTTCTTTACTAACTATATTTAAAACAGAGGCAACAAGTTCTCGGATTTTTTCATTATCTTTCTCTGCCCATATTTTTAAGGTTGGTAAAATTTCTTGAGACTTCTCTCTGGTAGCTTCACACAGAGATTCTTTTGCAGCATCTCGAATATATTCGTCTTTATCTTTAGCCCAAATCTCTAAGAGAGGTAAGAGTTCGTAGAATTTCCATTTAACAATCTCCGTAAGTGAGTAAACAGCATGTATTCTTACATCTCTTTCATTATCCCTTATTAAATTTTCCAATATCGGCAAACTCTTTAAAATCCCAGTAAATTTTTTATTTCTTTTACTAATATTATCACCAGGTGCTGCGGCGACACTCCGTCGAACATATTCATTATCATCCTTAGCCAAATACTCAAAAAATGGTAGTATCTCCTCGGGACTTTTCTCCCAAAGCTCTGCAAAAGACCTTGCTACTCCCCATCGAACATACCAGCTCTCATCCCTGGCTGATTCTTTTAATAGCGGAAGAACTTCATCAAACCTTTCAATTCCGATTATCCCAAATGATCTAATAGCTATCCGTCGAACACCTGAATTTTCATCGTTAACCCATTCTTTTAAAATTGATAAAAGTTCTACTCCTTTTGTTGTGCAAATTTTTCTCAGCGATTCAGAAGCCATCCAATGAACTCCGTGTTCTTTGTCTTTTGCTAACTCTTTAAAGATTGATAGGACATCGTAGATATAATCTTCGTCAATTCCTCCAAGAATCTTTGCAACTTCCCACCTGGACATCATGTCCGGACTGTTCCACTCTTTTAACTTTGGAAAGAGCTTAAGTATGTCTTCTTTCAAAATTTTCCCTCTACTCGGGCTTGTCGTATACTTCTGCCTCATCACCCATTAAGACAATCCACATACCATCTTTGATAATCTGCGTTGCATTCTCAGCACCAAATAATCCCGGTTTGTTATAATGATACATAAGTGAAGCAAGATGGCCAAGTTTAGTTCCTGCATCAGAGATAATTCCAGCACAGTTATTTTGAAGAAAGATAAAATATTCAGGAACAGCAGTAGGAATAACAATTACTTTTTCTTGTGCCTCTTTAGCCATTTCTCTCAATTTGCTCCAATCACTTGTATGTATAACCTTAGCTTCCCCAACAGCAAATTTTGGATTTATTCCTTCGCCTTTCAGTTTAATCATTAGCAAATCCCTTTGGCCCCATTTCCATATTTCTGGACTAATATCTCAAAAAGTTTTTCTAAGATGTTCTCATAAGAACATAAGCTATGCTTTTTAAGATAACCTTCCTCATATCTTGCAAATTCCACATACTTATCAGTGGGTCCAATTACTCTTCCATAAAGTTCTATCCCCTTAATTCCTTTTAGAATCTCATCGTGTTCTTGTCGAGAAATTTTCCCTTCCCTGAGCATCTCCCGTAAGATAAAACCTTTAAAGAGATACCTTATGGGCTGTAAGAATTTCTCTTTGATCTTCTCTTTAATCTGATGAACTCTCTCCTGAGATTCTTTCAGAACATTTTTGATTGTTTCTATTATCTCCTTCCTGTGCTTTTCATATTCAATTGCTACAATACCCGCTAGTGTTGAACCAATGAAACCAAGGAGAAATACAATCATCAAATTCTCATAATGTGGCTCCTCACCTTTCCTGGTAGTTCTTTCATAAAACTCTATCAATTCCTCTGATGAATAGGACATATACTCTATCCACATATTCCTAAGTGCCCGGCTAACCCCTGCTCCGCTGACATAATCATACTGGAGACGCAGGTATATCTCACCAAATTCCGGATGATTTTTAAAGAACTCTTTAAGGATTTCGATGGATAAATCATCAACTTCATCTAAACGATTGATGAACTTTTTTGTGTCTTCCATTATCGGTAACAAATTATCTTGCACATAAAACCTCGCTAAAAAGAATTCATTCCATAGGGAACTTTAACTGAGCATGAGCAGCCGCAAGCCTTGCAATCGGCACTCTATATGGTGAACAACTGACATAATCTAATCCTATTTGATGACAGAACTCAACCGAAGCAGGATTACCTCCATGCTCACCACAGATGCCTATTTTAAGATTTTTTCTTTCTTTCCGTCCCTTCTCTATTCCAATTTTCATCATTTCACCCACACCTTTCCTGTCAATTTCCATAAATGGATTTACATTGAATATCTTCTTTTCTATATAGGGGAATAAAAATTCTTTCTCAGCATCGTCCCTTGAAAAGGCAAGCACTGTTTGAGTCAAATCGTTGGTACCAAAAGAAAAAAACTCTGCCTCTTTGGCTATCTCATCAGCAGTTAAGGCTGCCCTTGGTACTTCAATCATTGTGCCTATGGAATATTCTAATTCTACACCCGCCTTTTTGATAATATCCTCCGCAATCTCTTTTACTCTTTTTTTAACAATCCTTAGCTCTTCAACATAACCCACAAGAGGAATCATCACCTCCGGAATAACCTTATATCCCTCTTTAACAAGAGTAGTGGCTGCTTCAAATATAGCCTTGACTTGCATATCATAGATTTCAGGATATATGATTCCTAAACGGCAACCCCTGAATCCTAACATGGGATTTACTTCACTAAATGTCCCTATTTTCTCTTCAATAGCCTCAAATTTTCGAATCATTTCAATGTCTTTCACCCCCTTTGCTTTTTCTTTGGCTAAAAATACTCTTATCTCCTCAAGACTGGGTAAGAATTCATGAAGTGGAGGGTCAAGTAGTCTTATAGTAACCGGGAATCCATCCATAACCTTAAAAATTCCCATAAAATCCTTTTCTTGTTCAGGGAGTAACTTATTTAAGGCTTCTTCTCTTTTCTCTTTATTTTCTGCCAATATCATCTCCTGCATAATAGGTAATCTATCTTTACCAAAGAACATATGCTCTGTTCGACAGAGTCCAATTCCTTGAGCACCAAATTCTCTTGCCTTCATTGCATTTTCAGGTGTATCAGCATTAGCTCGCACCTTTAATCTGCTCACACTATCACTCCATTCTAAAAGTTCTACAAATTCTTCAGTCATCTTTGGTTCAATAGTTGGTGCCTGTCCCAATATTACCCGACCTGAATTTCCATCAAGGGTGATGAATTCACCTTCTTCAATAGTTATTTCTGCTTTAAATTCTTTATCATTTAATTTAATCTCACAATCAAATATACAGCATTTACCTTCTCGCTTAATTATTTGCTGGATAGATGGAGTTATCATCCCTCCTTTAGGAATCAAAATTCCCTCGACAGCCTTTATTGCCTCAGAAATCTGCTCTTCAGAATCTTTGAGCTCATTTTTGACTAAGATAACATCTTTGCCTTCTTTATTCAAATTAATTGCATCAGGGATACTAAAGACAATAACCCCCGAGACTACACCGATGGAGAGTACATTACCCCTGGCAATCTCTTTAATTTCTTCTGGTCTTGACATAGGGTCAATTTGTGTTTCAAAAAGAGAGATTAAAAATTCATCATCTATTTTTCTAACAATCGGTATTTGTCCTTGAATTATCCTTCCTGAATATCCATCTAAGGTAATATATTCACCTTGCTTAATAGTAATATTTTTATTTTCAACTGTAAATTCTTTCTTTTCTTCATCAATTTTGATATTGTCACATCCTATTATAGCGGATTTATCCATTATATTCTTCATAGCTACTGTAGGATGAGCTGTCGCCCCTTCTTTTTTAGTAGTTACGACACCTTGTATCATAGGTAATACAGTAACGAGGTTTACCGGAGTAATTTCATTACAGAGCAGAACTACATTCTTACCTTCCTTATGAAAAACAGAGGCATCTTCCAAATTAAAAGCCACCACACCACAGACTGTTCCTGGAGCAGTAACTCTACCTTTTGCAAGTGTCCTTTTCTCAATCTCATTTTTATCTTTAATTTCAATCCTTGGGTGTCCAAAAATCTCTATTGCTTTGTCCTTAATATTGATAGTCGGTGCTTTACCCCATATCACCCTTCCTGTATTTCCGTCTAATGTAATGTATTCACCTTCTTTAATAGTTATCTCTACACTAAATCTTTTGTTCTTTTCATCTACTTTTATTGCCTCACAACCTACTACACAGGTTTTTCCCATCCCTCGACCTACCACAGCAGCATGGCTGGTCATTCCACCACGGGCAGTCAGGACACCTTTAGAGGCAGCCATCCCCCCAACATCATCGGGGATAGTTTCAGGCCGGGTCAGAATAATATCTTGTGTCTTCAAATATCTCTGGGGAAGGGTAAACGCTTCATCTAGAGTTATCCATTGTCCTCGTGTTTCGAAGCGAGTAAAAATGACATCTTTGCCTTTTTCTTTCCAATCAATAGCATCTTCTGATGAGAAGACTACCGCTCCAGAGACAGCACCAGGAGAGGCAGGTAATCCTTTCGCAATCACCTTAACCTTTGCTTCAGGGTCAACTCGAGGATGTAAAAGTTTATCTAACTCAGACGGTTCTATTCTCAATAGACTCTCTTCTTTTGAAATCAAGCCCTCTTTTACCATATCCACACCTATCTTCACCGCAGCCTGTGGAAAACGCTTGCCTGTCCTTGTCTGGAGCATATAAAGCACGCCATTCTCAATGGTAAATTCAATATCCTGCATATCCCGGTAATGGGTCTCTAATCCCTGGTAGATATCGACCAACTGGCCATAGACATCGGGCATCTCTTCTTGCAGCTTAGATATTGGGCTTGGGGTTCTGATTCCCGCAACCACATCCTCGCCCTGGGCATTGAGAAGGTACTCGCCATAGAACATCTTTTCGCCAGTGGCTGGATCACGGGTAAAGGCCACGCCGGTACCAGAATTTTCTCCCATATTCCCAAAGACCATGGCCTGAATATTGACCGCTGTGCCCAGGTTATCCGGAATATTATTGAGCTTACGGTAGGTAATGGCCCGGGGATTGTCCCATGATTCAAAGACGGCCCTTATGGCCATATCCAATTGCATCCTTGGATCTTGCGGGAAGTCAATCCCCTTGACCTTTTTGACTATCTCTTTGTATCTGCCGACTAAAAGAACGAGATCATCACTGCCAAGCTCTGTATCAAGTCTAACGCCTTTTCCGTACTTCAGCCCTTCTAAAATCTCTTCAAAGTCACTGTGCTCCATCCCTAAGACGATATCTCCAAACATCTGGATAAAACGCCGGTATGAGTCATAGGCTAAGCGCTGATTCCTGGTCAATTTGGCCAATCCGAGGACCGTCTCCTCGTTCAAACCAAGGTTTAAGACCGTATCCATCATTCCTGGCATAGAGAACTTGGCGCCAGAGCGAACCGAAACCAGAAGCGGACTTTCCCGGTCGCCATACTTACGACCAGTAACCGATTCGATGAACTTCATTCCTTGCTCAATTTCTTTAAGCAGACCTCTTGGGTATTCTTTTTTCTTCAAATAGAAAACACAGGCACGA
Source organism: Caldifarciminota bacterium (assembly GCA_029880025.1). Taxonomy (GTDB): domain Bacteria; phylum Hydrothermota; class Tepidihabitantia; order Tepidihabitantales; family JAOUPE01; genus JAOUPE01. The sequence continues at coordinate 11,190 of JAOUPE010000008.1, read as the reverse complement.
GTTGAAATTGTGAATCCGGGTGGAACCGGAATACCAATGTTGGTCATATCAGCTAAGCCGGCACCTTTACCGCCAAGTATCTCTTTTACTTTACCCGGAGCGTGAGGACCGCGCCAGGAATAACAAGACCGACCTTCTTTCTGCTTATTGCCAAAAGTGAAAACCCAATGCATAGTGATAATTATCCGAATGATGCCGAATCCAGCGAAAGATATAATAGTATTCGGATTATTTGCTGGCATTCGCTCAATTGGTTAATGATTTTAATCAACGGCGTAGCAATAAGTTTAGAAGCAGAGTAAGAATTAATGAGATAATGATTGAGCTGACGATTGGTAAATAGAAGGTGAAGTTAGGTTTTTTTATTACCACATCCCCGGGCAAACGACCAATACCAATTTTCCCTAACAGTAAAAACCCAAGACCCAATACGAGCATGAAGAACCCGATTAGAATTAATAACCTGCCGATAGCAGGAAATTCAGACATTTGCATCATCATCCGGCTTGTCATTATGGTTTGGGTCTGGTTCTACGGCTCTTGATTCAGATTTGGTGGTTTTTAAGAATACATCTAAGAGTTCTTTGGCTCGTTGATAATCTTCCTCGCTAACAATAATCTCACCCCAATTTGGACGCATCATTTGGGCAATACTGTCATACGCCGGAATCTGATAACTGCGAACAATTGCATAAATCCCTTCGCTTTCCAAAAAAGATTTAATGCTTAGTGCTAATAACTCGTTATCTGGTTTGAATAATACCCTGGTTTTCATACGGAATAAACATTATAGTCAACTTTATGCCAAATGTCAACGCTTGACGGCTATCGACATAGTCTTATAATAACTTCGGAATGGTTTTAATTGCAATCCTCCTTTCGACAATATTTATTAGCCTACTCTCATTGGTCGGCATCTTATTTTTAAAAATCAATTCAAAAAAAATTCAAAAGTTAATTTTTTGGTTAGTATGTTTCGCTACCGGGACTCTACTCGGGGGGGCTTTTTTTCACCTTTTGCCCGAATCCTGGGAATTGAACCAAAACGCCCCATTGTATTTCATAATTGGAATCCTAATCTTTTTTGCATTAGAAAAGTTCCTTTACTGGCGTCATTGCCATAAAGAAGAGTGTGATTTCCATGCTTTCACTTATTTGAATGTCATTGGGGATGGAATCCACAACTTTATTGATGGAGTTGTAATCGCAGCAAGCTTTATTACTAACATCCAATTGGGTATTATAACTTCACTCGTGGTTGCTTCTCATGAAATTCCCCAGGAACTGGGCGATTTCGGAATTCTCATTTATGGTGGATTTACTATGCGCAAGGCTCTCTTATTTAATTTCATCAGTGCTTTAACCTGTGTTATTGGCGGCTTGACCACTTATTTTTTGAGCACAACTATCCAACCCTTAAAAACTTCACTTCTTGGCATCGCTGCGGGTGGCTTCACCTATATTGCCTTGGTGGATTTATTGCCTGAATTAAGGGCGAGTAAGCAAATGAAACAATCAATCCTGCAGTTTATATTAATTTTGTTAGGTTTAGGTTTCATCTGGGGATTACGTTTAATTTTAGAGTAAAAAATTATGATTTTGGAAACAGAAAAAAAATTGAAAGGAGTAGTATGAAAGGCGATTTCGGTTCAATGGATACTTTGGCGGTTCATGCCGGAATGCTTGAAGATGAACACGGAGCGATTGTTCCCCCTATTTATCAAGTCTCCACTTTTCGCTTTAAAAACGTTGAACAGGGCGCGGCGTTTTTTGCTGGTTCGGAAGAAGGATATATATATACCCGTCTCGGCAACCCTACCATTAAAGCACTGGAAGTTTGTGTTGCAACTTTGGAAGGTGGATCTGCTGGATTAGCCTGTGCCAGCGGTATGGCGGCAATCAACACGATTTTTTCGGCGTTATTAAAAGATGGTGACCATATGATCTGTAGCAAAGTCGTTTACGGTTCAACTTTGGGATTAATTAAAGACGTACTCACTAAGTTTGGAGTTGAGACTTCCCTTGTCGACACTTCCTCCTTAAATGAATGCAAAAAGGCAATAAAACCAAATACCAAGCTTATCTTTTTGGAAACGCCAGGTAATCCGACCCTCGTAATTTCAGATATTGCAGCAACTTCTGAGATAGCCCATCAAAATGATATACTGGTAGTTGTTGATAATACATTTAGTACACCAGTAATTCAAAGACCATTAGATTTGGGTGCAGACATTGTAATCCATAGTATGACAAAATATCTCAATGGTCATGCCGACGTTGTCGCTGGAATGATTGTTGTTAAAAAATCAAATATTTTCGACGAGTTGCGTACAACTTTAAACCAAATCGGAGGCATAATAGACCCTTTTGCTGCCTTCCTGGTCCATCGCGGAATTAAGACGTTGGTTCTAAGGATGGAGCGGCATTGTGAAAATGCATTAAGAGTCGCATCATTCCTAGAGGGTCATACTAAGGTCAAATGGGTTAATTATCCTGGGCTAAAAAGTCATCCCCAGTATCCTTTGGTACAAAAACAGATGAAGGCTGGAGGTGGCATGGTCAGTTTCGGGCTCAAAGGAGGTTTTAAAGCAGGTAAGGCATTGTTGAATAATGTAAAACTTTGTTGCTTGGCAGTAAGTTTAGGTGGAGTCGAAACCTTAATTGAACACCCAGCCTCAATGACCCATAGCCATGTTGATGAAAAGGATAGGGAAATGGCTTCGATTACCGACGATTTGATTCGACTTTCAGTAGGAATCGAAAACTCAGAAGATATTATCCAAGATTTGCGTGAGGCTCTGGATAAAATTTAATAATTAAATAAATCATAAAATCATTTTTTAAGAATGCAAGGATTTGATCAAAATCGAACCGTTGTTCATTGACAGTTATTAGAATTTGAGTAGAATTAGGAGGTTATTGGTTAAAAATTCAACATTAGTCAATAACCCTAACTTCTAACTTCCATTTCAAGGGCCGTTAGCTCAGTTGGCAGAGCACCTGATTTTTAATCCGGTGGCCGCAGGTTCGAGTCCTGCACGGCCCAAAATTGGTCTTTTCGGGTAAATAAATTACCATTTGACAATAAAATCGTTAACCAAAAAGTCGTTCTAAATTTAATGTTAAATAAAGAAATACCGGTCAAAAAAGAGCACCCTTACACCTTTTAGCTGACCCGCACCGCTTAAGAACTAAAGAACTAAATCATTTAACATACTTAATTGATTAAACTTATAGCAGGAAAGTGCGACAAAAAATGTCGCACTTTCCTGTTGACAAAATACAATTATTTGTTATAATTTGAAATAATGCCATTAAAAGAGGGTACCATAAAATCTGCTCAATTGGTTGCAGATCGTTACCAAATTCTTACCTTTCTCGGTGAGGGAGATATTACTGAGGTTTACAAAGTCAAAGATTTGGTCGGGAATCGTGTTTTAGCCTTGAAGATTGCTAAGCACCCTGTGACAAAAGAAATTGAGCTAAGGATAAATCAAGAGTTCTTCCATCTTAGTCGCTTCAATCATCCAGGTATTGTCGCACCATTCGACTATGGCTTAGCACAAGATAAAAGGCCTTATTTCACAATGGAATACATTGATGGTTTACCAATCAATCGCTTTTTCAAAGGCTACTCTGATGACCTTTTATTGGTTTTAATCCAGATTCTTAAAGCTTTAGATACAATTCATAATCAAGGATTAATTCACTGTGACCTGAAGCCTCAAAACATTCTGATCTGTCGCATTTCGCAGAGTCCGATAAGTGATCACAATTTAGCAACTAACCATGACTTTAAAATAAAATTACTCGATTTTGGTTTTGCTGATTCGCTTAATTTGGAAACTCAGACGCCTCGTGGGACTTTAGGTTATATTGCACCTGAAATTTTTAAGGGTACCGGGGCTGATGCGAGAGCTGACCTTTACTCTCTGGGTATGGTTATATATGAAGTTATAACAGGCAGGGGACCTTCAACTGAAAAGGATTTACGCAGCTGGTTAAGAACGCAATATTATTCAAATTTACCCGCACCCCAGGAGTTAGATTCAAATATCCCCGAGTCGTTTTCAAACCTTGTGATGCGTTTAATACAGAGAGATGCTTTTCGTCGTCCGATTTCAGCTTTAGAAGTTATTGAGTCAATCGGGGCAATCGCAAAGCTTCCCCAATCGCTTTTAGTCGGGGTATCCAAAGGTGAAGAGGAGAATCTATTTCTATCGGCATCGAGTTTTATTGGTCGTGAAAAACAACTTATGGACCTTAAGAATAAACTTGAATTAGTTCGCCGTGCAAAAGGCCAGCTCGTTTTTTTGACCGGTGAGAGAGGAGTTGGTAAGAGCCGACTCTTGCAAGAATTCAAATTTATTGCTAAGTTAGAGGGTGCAACTATTTTTACATTGACCCAAGCCTCGATTGGTGCTCGCCCGCCATCTTTAATTGAAGATCTCTTAACTCATTTATCGGTCTATAATTCTCAAGATTCAAAAGACTCAATCCGAAACGCCTATTCCGAAGCAATCGAAGAAGAACTTAATTCGGAAGAAAACAAATTTCAGAATTTTGAAATAGTTGTTAACCGTCTCAGACAACTAGTAAATTCGCCTAAAATCAACCATAGTCTTTTGATTTTAATTGATAATTTCGAACTCTTTGACCCCGCAAGCATCGAATTTTTACGTTATCTTGGCTTTAGTATTAAAAATGACCGAATTTTCATTATTACCAGCTGCCTGAACGAACAAAGAATTTTAGACCTTTCCAGAGAATTTAATACCAAAGAATTCTTTACCCATATTGCGCTCGAGGCCCTTTCTCAATTGGAAAGCGAACAACTTACCAAGGCTATTCTCGGCAATTTTTCAAAAGTATCAGAATTAAGTTCTTGGTTGTTTTCAAATACTGGTGGTAATCCTCTATTTATAATCGAAGCATTGTATTCTTTATTGGATAACAAAATTGTCCGACTTGAACATGGCCGTTTGAAATTTGATAGTGATAAGTTAAAGGATTATCGGACTCCAAGTACGGTTACCGAGGTTATAAAATATCGTCTAAAAAACGTCCCAAAAGAAGACCTGGAAGTGCTTAGAATCGGTGCGGCTTCAGGTGGTCCATTTTCTCTTGAGTTCTTGCGTGCTGTCTTAGGTTACGATGAACGATTACTATTCACTGTTATTTCCCGGCTCAGAGCGATGGGTTTAATTCGTTCAGTTTCTCAGCCCATCGAGCCTGCACTTGATTTAAATCAAAGTGGTAATGCTCTGTTTGTCCTATCTTCCAAGATACTTGAAGCAATTATCACCGAGGGGATCAGTGTCAGTGAACGAAGGGAAAATCATCGAAAAATTGCCTTAGCCCTTGAATTGCTCTATCCTAACCAACAGGAACATTTTCTATTCAACTTGGCCCACCATTATACTCAGGCTGGTATTAAAGACCGTGCTTATGACTATTGTCGGCGTGCTGGCTTAAAGGCTAAACAATTGAATTTGATTGACCAGGCATCAAGTTTTTACGAAAATGCCCTTTCCTTATCGACTAACCTCGCAACAACCAAAGAGCGCATTGAGCTGATCGAGACGGTAGGTGAATTACGTGAAATTACTGGTAGATTTGTTGATGCTATTGACATTTATACCCAAGGAATGGGGGTGCTTTTTGCTGATAAAGACCTCACGCGCAGTGATGGATACTTGCCAAGACTCTTGCGACGGCTCGGACTGGTTTGCCAAAAACAGGGAAACTATAATGAGGCAATCAGTTATTTTGAGCAATCGTTAGCTACACTCAAAGAAAAAAATTCAGCTGAGCTGGTAAACCTTTGGAATGATATTGGCTGGTCCCAATGCACAATGGGTGATTTCAAAAAGGCTGAACAATTTTTCACCCAAGCACTTCAAGCAATTGACAGATTAAAACTTGAAAAAAGACGAAAAGAAAAACTGTTGGCACGCACCCTCTACTCTTTAAGTGTCTTATCGTGGTATAAAGCTGATATGAAGCTGGCCAGTGATTTGGCACAACGTAGTTTAGAATTATACGAAACAATTACTGATGAAACAAATACCAGTAAGTTAAGTCAGTTTTTAGCTACGCTCTATTGGGAAAGAGGGGAATTAACGAAGGCAAAGGATTTTTATTCAAGAATTCTACCACTGCAAAGGCAGAAAGGGGATGTCTATTTTCGAATTCGAACCTTACAGGGTTTAGGGCTGGTCAGTTTTGATATTGGCGAATGGCATCAAGCTTTGGAGTTTCTTGAAGAAGCTAAGGGTTTATGCGAAAAGATCGGAGACCAAGCCGGCTTGTCGGATACGCTCGGTAATTTAGCTATCATATACGAAGAACTTGGGGATTGGTCAAGAGCAGTTGATTTTTATAAAAAAGACATGGAATTACGCCAGTCCTTAAAAGACGATAAGGGGCTAGCAATTGGTTTGGTTAATACTGCGAATCTATTAATTAAAAAAGGTGATTTTGTCGATGCTGAAACATTTTTAAAAGAAGCGACAAGGATTGGGGAGAGAATCAAGGATAAACAAATATTAAATGAATCTCATATCGGTAAAACAAAATATAATATTATGAAAGGGAAATTTGCCGAGGCAGCAAAAAATTTGGCTGCTTCTTTGCGGTTAATAAGAAATACAAGAGAGAAACGAAGCTTGATTGACCGTTTATTACTTAGTGCTGAAATAAGAGCTGGCATCAGCGATTGGAAGAAATGCATCCTAAGTTGTGACAAAGCACAGATTCATTTGACGAAATGGCTGAATCCTAAAATGTCAGCCTTGGTTTTACGATGGCGCGGATTAGCTAAATCCTGTCTCGGATTTTTAGATGAAGGGGTTGATGAAATCAAAAAGAGCACCGAATTGCTTCGAACCCTTGGGTCAAAGTATGAACTGGCGGTTTCGCTTGTTACAAAATGCCGTGCTTTGTGTTTAGTGACACCTTCGGATAAAAATATCCAAGATTCTAATTCGCCAGTATATTATAAGCCTCTCTCGGAAAGAGAGTTAATCGAAATTTCCGATGACCTCAGAGAAGCTTCTGATATTTTCTCAAGTTTAGGGGCAAAAGTCAATGAAGAAGGAGTAAAGGATATGTTAAGTCATCTCTCTCAACTTGAAACAACCCGACATTTAAAAGGCAGAGAACGGGGTGAATATTTAAAAGTTTTTTATGAATTAAGCGAATTGATTAATTTAAACTTAGAAAAAGAAGACTTTGCCGATCGACTCTTGGATTTAATCATTGATGTTACCCAAGCCGAAAGAGGACTGCTCTTTCTAATGCAAAGTGACAAGCTTTTCCCGGCTTCCGCCCGAAACGTTGACCATACGACATTAGAAGACGCTCAGTCAATTTCAAAAACCGTTATTAAACAAGTCAAAAAACGAGCCGAACCAATAATTTGTGCTGATGCACTTTCTGATTCAAGATTTCTCAGTTCAAACAGTGTAATATTAAATAAGATTCGGTCTTTAGTATGTGTACCATTAAGGGTCGAAGATAAAGTTATTGGTACAATCTACCTGGATTCGCGAATCAGCCCAAATGTTTTTGCCGAAGATGATAAAAATCTTCTGATTTCAGTGGCAAATCTATTAGCTGCAACCATTGACCGTTCCTTTGCCTTCAAGAAGATGCAAGAAGACTTTTCAGCTATACGCGAAGATATTCTAACTGATGCAGTTACTGGTTATTTTCTTGGTCGTTCCAAAGCGATAAAGGATGTTTATCAAGTAATTGAGCAGATTGCACCTACCGATTGTACGGTTCTTTTATTGGGTGAGACCGGCTCAGGTAAGGGGGTACTAGCTCGACTCATCCATGCCAATGGCAATCGAAGAGCGAATAAATTTGTCTCAATCAATTGTGGTACTTTACCCGAAACCCTTTTTGAATCAGAATTGTTTGGTCATGCGAAAGGGGCATTCACTGGAGCAATCCGCGACAAAGAAGGATTATTTGAAATTGCCGAACAAGGCACAATATTTATGGATGAAATTACCAATACCACACTTAGCATTCAAGCTAAACTTTTGGAAGTGCTAGAAGATAAAGTGATTCGCAGAGTAGGCGAGACTGAGACAAGAAGGGTTGATGTGCGACTTATTTGTGCGACAAATAAAGATCTAGAAAAAGAGGTAAAAGAAGGACGATTTAGAGAAGACGTTTATTATCGTCTTAATGTAGTAATTATTCTTGTGCCACCCCTAAGGGATAGAAAAAGCGATATTATGCTTTTGGCGGGATATTTTCTAAAACGTTATTCTAAGCAACTCAATAAACCAATGCTCGGTTTTGAGGATGAGGTAGCTACTACTCTTGTTGAATACTCCTGGCCCGGCAATGTTCGTGAGTTACAAAATGTTATTGAAAGAGCAGTAATTATGGCACAGAAGCGTAAAATTAGTCTGGAAAATCTTGGTCCAAAATTTGAGAGTATTGCAAAAACAATAAAAGCTGAAAAGACTCATAAAAAGACTTTAGGGAAAGAAGAAGTTATTGAGGCAATGAAAGCATCACAAGGTAATGTGACTCGTGCCGCACAATTACTCTCCACTCATCGGCGACAATTACAAAGATTGTTACGTCGATATGGAATAGATAAAGAAGACTTTCAAAGCAAAATATAAAATAATTAATTCCATATAAAAGCGCAACTTAACCAACACCATTAGACTCTAATTTGTCCCATATTATATAATTACTTTAAAATACGTAACTTAAACAATAACTTTCGCAGTCACAGCGACAAATTGTGCGTAGTTTGTTTTATTGAAATTGTTTCATTATCTTAAGGATAGTATTATCAATATATTATAATTAGAAAAAACTGGTATTGGAATTGATTGTGCATTCTAATTGGGCTCATAGCCCAAGAAAGGAGGCTCTGTGCGAATTGCTACCGCTCTTTCGCTGGTTGTGCTCCTGACTGCGGTCTTCGTTTACGCCGACCCGGTTGATGGCATCCCTCATCCTCCTAAGCCAGTACCTCCTACCCAGCCTGTGTTATTTGCAGATGGAGTAGACGGTATTCCTCATCCTCCTAAACCCGTGCCTCCGACCCAACTCGTTTCATATGCGGACGCGGTTGATGGTATTCCTCATCCTCCTAAGCCAGTACCTCCTACCCAGCCTTTTTCATATGCGGACGACACAGATGCTATTCCACATCCCCCTAAGCCAGTGCCTCCAACCGGCATATTATAAATCTTTGGCTGGTTGGCATTCTTTATCGGAATTGAAGGCATGAGCAGGAGCCATCCTTAAAACGCCAGTTCTCTTAATCTATGTAAATCAAGTTTACTGATTAAGAGGACTGGTTTTTATTTATTTTACTTCAAAATGTGACTTATTTATAAGTAAGAATATTTTATTCTGGCAAGAGAAATAATCACAGCCTCTAGTATTTTTGTAAATAATCCATTAGCTTATAACAACTTTTTCAAGATAAGCATGTGATGAGAAATCTGTCCTTATGGATCCTTTTAAAGTAACAAATAAACTTATAGTGACTTTAAATCTTTAATTATCTCCAGCTCATAGGTTCGATAAAACCACCAATTTGCCATTAATAATTTCTTTTCCCATTTCAATTTTGTAGAAATATACGCCGGGTGCAACATATTTTCCGTAATCATCTTTTGTATCCCACCTTGCTCGATAATCACCCGGTCGGTGGGAAATATCCAAAAGGTTTCGCACTAACTGACCGGATAGGTTATAAATCTTGATCACAGTTCTGCTATCCTTTTCTAAGGAGTAATTTATGAAAGCATTTCTACTCGTTGGATTGGGTAAAATTTTTATGTTTTCAATAACTTTTGGCTCTTTAGCTTCTTCGCAGGATGCAACATAAGGTGAAGGATGGGTAAATTCCCAAACCACGCCGGTTATGTCGCTAGCGTACAACCGCATCGTATCATCACCTCTACCTGGACCGAGTGCCAGGTGGGTTGTTGCCATTGTTACGGCATCAATGACCGTATCGGTCCAGTTCGAGCCATCCCAGGTATGCTCACGGATATCGCCATTAGGTCTTATCCCGGTTGAATAGACTCTCGTATGTCCATCGCTCTGCGCTTTTCCAATTGCTAAACCACACCGGGTGAGATATGGTGCATCCGGACAGATATCAACCTCTTCCCAGTTTCCCGCCGAATAGGTGTACTCATAGATATGGTCGCCGGTAGCTGACACATAGACTCGAGTTACACCATCGTTTCTACCTTGTCCGACTTGAGTTATCACCGCAGAACGAGACGACACTTGATTCTCGGCAAAATTAGAACCATTCCAGGTATTTTCGAGCAATAATGAAGGTTCCGAAGTATTCAAACGACCTTGATACTGAGTACCATAGATTCGCTTAATTCCGTCATTCCTGCCATCACCAATATCGAAAAACCAAACATAATGCGGTTGACTGGCGGTTTTCATCAGCCAGGTATCACCCGAACTGTCCCAGGTAAATTCTCTGCCTTGAATCGCACTGCCGCCAAAACCATAAACCCGTTTTATCTCATCATTTCTACCATCACCGACCTGAACCCCGAAATAGACACTGCTGTTAATTGGTCTAAGGCTGTCCTTTAACCACTGACCTGAAGAATAGGTGAATTCATATAACCAGCGATTGGCATGACCGCCATAAACCCGATTAATACCATCGTTCCTGCCTTGCCCAACCGTTACGCCAATCATCCCATGATGGTCAGGCACACCTTCACCGACATCGGCACAAATCCAACCTGAATCTGGATAATAACTCCATTCGTAGATGTGATTATTAAAGTTTGACAGATAGACCCGTTCTTTGCCGTCATTCCTGCCATCACCGACACAAACGCAATATGGTCTTTGCCCGCCCGGCGTATCACCAACTCGAACCGCCTGCCACTCGGCAAAGGCAATGAAAAACGAAGCAATAATAAACAATAAGGTTAAAGACTTAAAACCGAGTTTCATTGTTCCTCCTTTTACAACTATTTTTTTCTCAAACAAATATTAAATATGTTTTCTGGATATTAAATGAATAATTCTTGATTGTCAAGGCAATAAATAATTTTGTGCCGGGATCAGGAGAAGTAGGGGGGTTATATAGGTGGGTTGTGAAGGAGGGATACCTGCTCCCGGCACATCTAATTTAAATCTATTCACATTTTTTAAAGAACG
>JAOUPE010000007.1 GCA_029880025.1 Caldifarciminota bacterium | reverse complement strand
GGATTTATTATCACGGCTGCCAGTGAGGTGATGGCAATCCTGGCATTAGCCAATTCGCTTCAGGAACTTAAAGGTATGCTTTGTGGAATCCTGGTTGCTTATGATATGGCGGGAAATCCGGTATCAGCCGGCAGCTTAGGTGCCTGTGGTTCAATGGCAGCACTCTTAAAAGATGCGCTCAAACCCAATCTGGTTCAGACCATTGACCATACGCCAGCTTTCATCCATGCCGGTCCGTTTGCCAATATCGCTCATGGCACAAATAGTGTGGTTGCCACCAGAATGGCATTAAAATTGTCCGATTATGTTGTAACCGAAGCAGGCTTTGGCTCGGATTTGGGTGCAGAAAAATTTGTCGATATTGTTTGTCGGGTTGCTGGATTTAAAGTTGATGTTGGTGTAATTGTTGCCACGATAAGAGCATTAAAATTACACGGCGGTGCAAAAGAAAAAGATTTAAAATCCGGCACGATTGAACACCTGAAAAATGGTTTACCCAATCTGGCAAAACATATCGAGAATGTGAAAAAATTTAAGATTCCACCTGTAGTTGCTCTTAATATTTTCGCTTCAGATACTAAGGAAGAGATTGCGGTTATTAAAGAATTCTGCAAAAACCAGGATATCCAATGGGCTGAAGTCCGTGCTTTTGAACAAGGTGCAGAAGGCGGAATCGAGCTTGCCAAAACCGTAATTAAAACAATCGAAAATGAAGAGTCTGAGACTCAACCGATTTATGACTTAACCGATTCAATTGAAAAGAAGATTGAAAAGGTTGCTTTTGAAATCTACGGGGCAAATCGGGTTGTCTATACACCAAAAGCGGAAAAGGATATAAGACGAATTGAAAAACTCGGTTTAGATAAATTGCCGGTTTGCATTGCCAAGACTAATCGTTCTCTTTCTGATGACCCAACCCTTTATGGTCGACCCGAAAATTTTAAAATTACCATTACCGACATAAATATTTCAGCCGGTGCCGGTTTTCTGGTTCCTTTAGCCGGTGAAATAATGCTTATGCCCGGCTTAGCCAAAATACCTAACGCCCAGCGGATTGATGTTGATAAAGAGGGTAAAATAGCAGGTTTGTTTTAGTTGTAATTAGTCAGGAATTTATATAAGCTATTTAACTTCTTGCTGGTCGATATAAATTAATTTCTTTAAGAAACCCTTTTTCTACCCTTGCAGGCTTTAACACACACCCCGCAAATGTGTTGGCTGGAATAACCTTTTTTCTGAAATTCTTTTAATTTCTCAAAACACTTGAGATGGTCGAAATCTTCTTTCCGTTCCTTAATGGCTTGAGCTGGACAAACTTTAATACATTCATAACAGTCACTACACTCCCCGCCTTTATACTCCTCCACCTTTGGGGAGAGGGAAGGAGTGGGGGAGATCGGCAAATCAGTTAAAATAGTTACTAATCGAATTTGAGCACCATATTCAGGCGTTACTAAAAGATTGTTTCTACCAATCCAACCTAAACCAGCTTTCTCGGCAATTCTTTTATGGGAAAGATGAGCCTTTTGATTCTGCCAGTCAACGATTTGTGCTGCTGGAATTGGTAATGCCGAATATCCGGCTTTTTCAATCTCACTGGCAACTCTGGTTGCTAATTGGTCGAGAAAGAAATTTATGGTTCGATAATGATGAAAATAGAGTTTAGTCGGATGGTCAACGATTTCTTCCAGAACCGCCCCAGACAGTCTTTTAGCAATACTTATAGCATATCGGAATTTAGCAAGAAGTTTAGAATCCAACAAAAAGTCATCGGTCTTAACATCAGTCAAATCGGCAACCCCAAATAAGTCAGCACCGCTATCAAACACGATAGAACGGACAGTAGAAAGCAGGGCATTTTGTTTGGTTTTCATTGATATTCTTTAGCAAAGATTAACATAGTTCTTTTATATGTCAATAAAGCCATTAGTTGTAATGTTAGATTAAAATCACTTTAATTTTTGAGAAAGACCATCAGGGCAAAAATTGCAGCAGGTGTAATTCCGGGTATCCGCTGGGCTTGACCTAATGAGATTGGTCGAAATTTATTTAGTTTCTCCTTAACTTCGTTGGATAATCCAGCTACCCGATCAAAATCTAAATCCTCAGGAATCTTCATTGATTCCAATTCGGAAAATTTCTCAATCTGATGTTTGGCACGGTCGATATAACCTTTATATTTCACCTCAATCTCAAGATTCCAGATTAAATTATCCGGTATATCTGGTTTAGAACCTGCGATTGTGACCAATTTTTCAAAGTCAATCTCGGGACGACGTAACAATTCTTCCAGTGTTACTGAATGTTTTAGCGAAGCAGATTTGTATTCAGAAAGCATCTGATTAGTCCGCCGGTTAGGTGTAATTCGAGTTTTCGACAGCCAATCAGATGCCGAATTCAAAAGGCTTGCCTTCTTCTGAACTTTTTTAAAGCAACTTTCGGGTAAAAGACCCAAAGCATAACCTTTTGGCGATAGTCGTAAGTCAGCATTGTCTTCACGTAGAACCAAACGATATTCGACTCTTGAAGTGAACATTCGATAAGGTTCATTAGTCCCTTTGGTCACCAAATCGTCAATCATAACTCCGATATAACCGTCGGAACGGCTTAGAATAAACGGTTCTTTTCCTTTGACTTTTAATGCGGCATTAATTCCGGCGATTAGTCCTTGGGCAGCTGCCTCTTCATAACCAGTCGTGCCGTTGATTTGACCAGCAAAGAACAAACCATCAACCAATTTCGTTTCCAGGCTCGGTTTCAATTGGGTTGGGTCAGAAAAATCGTGTTCAACCGCATAACCGGGTCGGAAAATTTCAACTTTTTCTAATCCTTTTATACTCCGCAACATCTTAAGTTGAATGTCTAAAGGTAAACTGGTCGATACCCCATTAGGATAAACTTCAACAGTTCTGGTTCCTTCTGGTTCAATAAAAATTTGATGACGGTCGCGGTCGGGAAATTTTACGATTTTATCTTCGATTGATGGACAATACCTCACACCGGTTCCTTTAATTTTTCCGGTGTATAAAGGCGAGCGGTCGAGTCCGGATTTAATGATTCTATGCGTTTTTGAATTCGTATAGGTAATGTAGCAAGGCATAAGATTTTTGACCTTTTGTTTTGTCCAGAAGGAAAATGGTGTCGGTGGCTCATCCCCAAATTGTGGTTCCAATTTATTAAAATCAATCGTCCTGCCATCAAGCCGGGCTGGGGTACCAGTCTTAAAACGTTTTAGTTCAAACCCCAATTCAACTAAATGCTGAGCCAAAAGGTTTGATGGTGCTTCGTTGATGCGTCCTGCTGGAAAACTTTGAAGCCCGATATGAATCAAACCATTAAGAAACGTTCCTGGGGCAAGAATCACCGTTTTACTTTCAAATTCTTCGCCTAACTCAGTCCTGACCCCATTCGCCTTAAGCGGATTCTTACCTTTAACCATGATTTTCGCTACAGTCCCTTGTCTCAACTCTAAATTCTGCTGATGTTCACAAACTTCTCGAAGCATTAGACGATAACTTTGCCGGTCAGTTTGAACCCGCGACGAACGAACCGCTTGTCCTTTCTTGGTGTTGAGTTGACGGAACTGGATTGCAGTTTGGTCGGTCACTTTTGCCATCTCGCCACCTAATGCATCGAGCTCTTTTACCAATTGACCTTTACCGATACCGCCGATTGCCGGATTACATGACATTAGACCAATTGTGTCCAAGTTCGTTGTTAATAGTAAAGTGGAACAACCCATTTTCGCTGCGGCTAAAGCGGCTTCGATACCAGCATGGCCACCGCCGATAACAATCACATCGTATTCTTTATCATAAATCATATTAAAAATAATGTTTAAAGGAGTTAATTCGTACGAATTTTGAAAAGCCCACGCCTTAACTCCAAAACTTAATAAATTTTATTGATGGTAAATCCTATGTCAAGCTATTGGCTACTTAGGACTATATTAATTCTCTATAAACTTTGATTTTAATTTCTGATGATAATAAAGCTTATAAAACTTAATTTTTACTAATTGTTAAAGGTTCAGATTTTTTATTAATCGCCGATAATACTTGATTCAATGTTTTGATAATATCCTCAGCCTTATAGGGTTTGGCAACCACACCGCTGAAACCATATTTTCTAAAATCAGCCATTATCGGGTCATTAAAGTATCCGCTCGAAACGATCGCCTTAACCCGAGGGTCGATTTTAAGTAGTTCTTTGATGGCTTCCTTGCCACCCATTCCACCTTTAATTGTTAAATCCATTATCACGACATCGAATGGTTGACCTGATTCTTTAGCCTTTTGGTAAAGGCTTATTGTCTCCAAACCGTCTTTTGCACATTCTGTCGCAAAACCGAAATGTGTCAAAATTGCTGCAACTGTTTCGAGAACGCTCTTTTCATCATCCATTATCAGGATTTTTCCTTTGCTCTTAACAATTAGTTGCGCTTCCGATTTTTGGGATACATCTCGCTTTACCGAAATCCCTGTATTGGCAGCCGGGAGATAGATATAGAAAGTCGAGCCGACCCCGATTTCCGATTCAACAGCGATATGCCCATTGTGTTTCTTGATAATTGAATAAACTGTGGTTAACCCGAGCCCAGTTCCTCTTGGTTTTGTGCTATAAAATGGGTCAAATATTTTCGAAAGATTTTCTTCGGGTATGCCGACACCTCGGTCTTGAATCGCAATCTTCACATAATTCCCGGCCTCTAATGGTAAACTACTCTTTTCATTAATTTTAATGTTCTCAGCCCACACCTTAATTTTACCGCCTTTGGGCATCGCCTGGTCAGCGTTAATTATCATATTATTAATGCCCTGGATAAGTTGTCCCTCATCAACTTCTACCGGCCAGATTTCATCCGTGACCGAAAATTCGCAACTGACCTTAGAACCTCGTAAAGCAATATTTGCCGCCTCTTTTAAAATCTTGGATACCAAAGTAACATTTTTCATCGGCGCTCCACCCTTAGAAAAGGTCAGTAGTTGTTGGGTCAAATCTTTAGCCCGCAATGATACATTCTCGGCTCTGGTCAATATTTGAAATATCTTTTCTTCAGGTTTTGTCATCATCTTTGCCAGAGAAATATTACCCATTATCGTGGCAAGCAGGTTGTTGAAATCATGGGCAATGCCTCCGGCCAGGATTCCAATCGACTCCATCTTTTGTGCTTGATAGAACTGTTCTCTCGTAAGCCTTAACTGCTCATAGGCCTGTTCCAGTTCTGCTGTCCTTTCTTTTACTCTTTGTTCAAGTTCCTCGTTCAATTTTATTATCTCGGCTTCTGCCCGTTTTTGCTCGGCGCGCGTGCGTAGTGAGACTATGCCATACGCTAAATCATCCGTCAGTTCGGATAGCAATTTCACTTCTTCGGCATTAAATGCATCCGGCTCGCTGGAATAGATATTCAGCACTCCGAATGGCTTGTTCTGATTAATCAGAGGAATGGCAATTGCTGATATGAAGCCAAGCTTGTTCGCATGAGCCCGCCAAGGCACGTAATTAGGAAAAGTCTCGATATTTTTAATAACACAAAGCTTACCGGTTCGAATCGCAGTCCCGGAAGGTCCTTGACCATGTTCAGTATCAGCCCAAGTAATTTTCAAGTTCTTAAAATAATCAGCCTCGCGTCCTGCCATTGCCACCAGCTTCACCGTTTTTCCATCATCTTGCTCAGCGAAGCCTACCCAAGCCAGACGATAGCCACCAATTTCTACAATTAGCCGACATATTTCATTTAGCAAGTCTGTTTCTTCGGTAGCACGAACCAGCACCTCGTTACAACTGATGAGAACTTTCAGGGAACGGTTAGCCTTGCGTAGCGCATCTTCTGCGCATTTGCGTTCGGTAATGTCAGCCACCACCGCTAATGCCCCTAGGTATTTACCATCGTTATCGGTAACCGGATTTGTTTCTAAACTCGTATAAATTCTACTTCCATCTTTGCGAATAAATTCAAAATCGTGCTGTTCTCTAATACCCTTTTTACGCCTTTCGATATTCGACTTACAAATTTCAATACCCTGTTCGTCCATGAATGAAAACAGGTGTCTTCCAATCATTTCTTTCACAGTATAACCTAACATTTCAGCCATTCGAGGATTAACAAATGTCGTGATGGCATTGGCGTCAATTAACCAAATACCTTCCTGGGCAAGTTCGACTAACTGACGATATCTTCTTTCACTTTCCTTCAAGGCTTTCTCGGCACGCTTGCGTTCAGTTAGGTCCACATTCACTTCGGCAAATAACCAATCTCCTTTTTCATCTTGGAACGGTACGGTTACTATCTGAATTGGTCGGTTATTCTCCTTTGGCAGAATTCCTTCTTTTACAACCATCATTTTGGTCTTTAATGCTTGCGCGATTACACAATTCATGCATACTTCATTTTTACCCACAAAGTACTCATAGCATTTCCTGCCCTTGTAGTCACCGTATATTTTTGCCCACTCCGGATCTACATAGCGGACATTAAACTCTGAATCGATAATATTCAAGCCTGTTTTCGTGACGCCCAAAATAAATTCCATCTGCTTTTTAAGTAATCTTAATTCTTCCTCTTGCCGTTTACGCTCGGTGATATCAATCATTATACCGTGGTATCCTAAAAGGGTTCCGCCTTTGTCACGCCATGCCGTAGCAGTGATTAGACAGTCCATTGGTGTTCCATCCTTTTTCAGTAATTTGACTTCGAAGTTTTTCACATATCCTTTTTCTTCGACCGCCTCTTGAAACCTAATTCGGTCTTCCGGGTTGGCATAGAATTCTTGAGAATTCAGCTGGTCAACTTCTTCTCTGGCAAAGCCAAACATTGTTAACAATGCCTCGTTAACGCTTACGATTTTACCGTCTCGAGTAGTTATATAAATCGAATCCCGGGAACCCTCAAATATTGTCCGGTATTTCTCTTCACTCTCACGTAGCGCTACTTCAGTCTGTCTGCGTTCGTTTATTTCCTGTTGTAATTCCTTGGTTCGCTCGTTAACTCTTCTCTCTAAAGTTCGATTCATTTCTTCTAATTCTTGATAAGCCGACTGCAAATTCTCCGCCATTAGATTGAGCGATTTTGCCAAATGCCCGACTTCGTCATTCGAAGAAATTTGAGCCCTCTGAGCCAAATCACCTTGGGCAATCCGCTCAACCGTTTTCACAATATTGCGTAAAGGATTAGTTATCGCCGTGCTGATACCAAATACGAAAATCATTCCGATCAGAAAGAGGACAAGACTGACCAAGGCAATAGTAGTTTGGCTTCGCTTTATCTCTCTGCGCAATTCTTTTAAGGAAAAACCTAAAAAGAGTCTCCCGATTTCCTTGCTATCCGACTTAATCGTCGTTGTTACCCGGTAAATATCACCAATCTGGCTCCCAATATGGGTCTGCCAATTCCCGGCCGTTCCGGCAATGTCACCATCAAACGCACTATAATCCTTAAAAGACTCAATCACTCGATTTGAGTCGTTGGTCACTGCAATATAAACAAGACTTCTATTCTGTTTGGAAGCATCCAAGGCTTCTTTTATACTCTTTGTATCTTGAGACAATAGGGCTGAACTAATACTAAACGCAGTCATATCCGAAATACTTTTTGCTTTTGCGGCAATCGTTTCGAGTTGTTGCCGCTCGAGTTTAGAAGGAAAATAAAAGAATATGAAAAGCGAAATTAAGCCAATCAACATTGTAATCACAAAAGCAAGCCTGGTTCTGATTGAACCCCTTTGTAAAATTCTTAAAAATAATCTCACCGCAGCTCCTGTTTATTTGGTAAAGGAATTCCTGATATAAATCGACTAATTAATAAAAACCTATTTACTCTCATTTCTCTCATTTAGCACTCGCCCCAATGCATCAAGCACATCTTCAACCTGATAGGGTTTAACAACAACACCGCTAAAACCATACTTTCTTGGTTCCCGGATTAACGGATCGTTCGAATAACCGCTCGTAACAAGAGTCTTCACATTGGAGTCGATTTTCAAAAGTTCTTGAATTATTTCTTTAGCTCCCGCCCCCCCTCGGATTGTTAAATCGGCAATAACCGCATCAAATGGTTTTCCAGACTCCTTGGCTTTTTTATAAATTTCAATCGCTTCCAAGCCATTGCCAGCAAATTCAACGGTGTAACCAAAATGGTTTAAAATTGAACCAACTGTTACCCGAACATTTTCTTCATCATCCATCACCAGAATTTTCCCACACCTCTTATCAAGGGATATTTTTTTGATATCTTCTTTTACAGAATCTTTTACCGGAATTTCCTTAAAGCAAGCCGGCAAATAAATATCAAAGGTCGTGCCGATTCCTTTTTTAGTTTCAATCGCGAAATGTCCAGCATTTTCATTAACTATTAAATGAGCAATTTTTAATCCAAGAAAATCTCTATCCGATTCGGTTGTAAAAAATGGGGCAAAAATTTGTTCAAGATTTTCATTGGTTATGCCAGCTCCTTGGTCTCTAATCGATATCTTAACATAAATTCCTTTTTCTAAATTCTGACTATCGTTTTCTGTAATCGTAACATTCTCTGCCCAAATTTTAATTGTACCACCTTCCGGCATCCCTTTCTTAGAATGAATAATAATATTATTGATAATTTGAATAAGACGTCCTTCATCAATTTCAACTGGTAATACTGACGCCGGGGCTGAAAATTCGTAGTTAATATTTGATCCTCTTAAAGCTAAATCAGTCGCTTCCTTTATTAATTTTTTAATAAAAATCAACTTTTTTTCGGGCTTACCACTTTTAGTCAAAGTGAGTAATTGCTGCATTAATTCTTTTGCTTGAAGTGAAACCTCCTCTGCTTTTGTCAATATATTAGCCACCTTTTCTTCAGGAGTCATTATCATCTTCGCCAAGGATATATTGCCTAAAATTGCCGCCAGTAGATTATTAAAATCGTGAGCGATACCACCGGCCATCATACCAATTGTTTCCAGTTTCTGCACTTGATACAACTGTTCCACTGCAATTCTGATTTGTTCGTATTTAATCTTTTGTTCAGTAACGTCTCTTGCGATTGCTTGGATACCCAATATGATTCCCGCCTCTTCCAATAAATTAAAACGCACCTCGGCGGAATGTCTGGTTTTATCAGAATGTATCCAGGAAAACTCGATGGGACTGGTTGTTTCCCTATTCAGTATAGACTTAAAAATATTAAAATATTTTTCAACATCATTCGACTTTAGGGTCGGGATTTTCAAAAAATGTTTACCTAAAATATCATTTTTCGTAAGACCGATCATTTTGGCAAAAGTATCATTGCATAATGTAATAATACCATCGGTGTTAACCACTATAATCCCATCCGGTGCGGTTTCGAATAGATTTCTATATTGTTTCTCATAGTTTTTTAATACTTCATAATCTTGGTTTTTATCCGATTCGACTTCGCCTATTTGAGGGAACCATTTAGGCCAATCTAATAACTCGTTTGTTAGTTTCTCTCGGTTTTTATTTTCCGCCATCATATCACCTATATAGCTTTACAAACTTTTAATTCTCTCCTGGTTGAAATTTAATTAGAAAAACTTGCTCGCTAGCCCCTGATGAGTAACTGCTAATCCTTTTAATTTTTTGAAAAAAGAAACAGCAAATTTGCAAAACTTTTATGGGTATAGTGGCTATTAAATTGTTAATAATAATCATACCTCCCTTATTTACCTCCCCTTTCGGGATATTTAATTATAATTAAAAAAATTCAAATGTCAAGTTTTTAGTCTGTGTATTTTCTGGTGAATCAAGCGATTATAGATACCCAAAACCAGAAGTCAATTACCGTCTTTGTGCGGAGAGTTTTCTTATAAAATTATCTGCATGCACAATTAATTATAAATTTTCACATGATTTTTATGAACATCAGAAATTATTTAGATAGAGTTATAACAAGTTGTTTCTGAAATAGGTCAACCGATATTAACTTAGATGTTTATACTTTGGCTTTGAATACCTTAGTTATCAACTAAGAGATACTGCGGCGCCGAGTGCGCCGATGAATTGAGGATTGGCCGGAATGGTTAGATTTCCCAAAATTCTTTTCATTGCTTTTACTAAACCTGGATTTAATGCCCCGCCCCCGCAGAAGATAATTGGTTCTTCAATTCCAATCTGACTACCAATACCAACAATCCTTCGCACCAGGGAATCAATAACTCCAGCTGCGATATCCTCAAGTTTTTTACCTTCACTGACCAGGCTTAAGATTTCGGTTTCTGCCATCACCACACATAAAGAATCAATTTGTTCTGGATGATTTGATTTTAACGCCTGTTTGCCAAATTCTTCAAGTGTCAATTCCAAAGACTGGGCAATCTTCTCAATAAAATTGCCGGTTCCGGCAGCGCAGCGGTCATTCATCACAAAACGCTCAACTTTACCATTTAAAACTTTTATCACTTTACTGTCCTGCCCGCCGATATCGATAATCGTTCGGACCGAAGGATTTATAAACATGCATCCTCGAGCTGTAGCAGTAATTTCAGTAATTACCAAATCAGGATTAATAACCAATTCTCGACCATAACCAGTAGCTGCGATTCGGTCATAATCGGTTAATAATTTATTTACTGCTTCAATCGCCAATTTTGGTTTGAATGAAGTCTTTACGACTACTTTACTCTTAATTTCACCATCAAATAATATACCTTTGGTATAACAGGAACCAATGTCTAATCCAAGAACCATCCTGCCTCCTTCGCAGCTGAAATAAAAACCTTAACATTTCCAGTTGGCGCTCTTATCGGAACCTCACAGCCGGTTGATGCAATATAGCCTTTTTCTGCCTTGATTCCGTGTTTAACCATTTCTCTTACTTGACTAGCAATTCCATCCGGAGAACCAAAACCAAGCTTTGTAGTATTAAAATTGCCAATAATCCGCATTTTTGGGGCTAATCTCTCAATCGCCAGGTTTAATTCGACCTTATCCAGACTAATTAAGTCAGCGCCAGTTAAAAGAAGTAAATCAAGAATTGGAGTCGTATCGCCGCAAATATGAAGAATCACATCAAAATCATAACGATGTAGAAATTTAATTAAACCTTGTTCACCGGGCAGGGCAAATTCTTGATATGCCTTGGGACTAATAACACTTCCCGAAGCCAATGGGTCAACCAGAATCGGGAGACCTCCAGCATTGATTATTTCGTAAGAGAATTCAATTGCCGCTTCAAGACTGATTTCAATAATCTTTTTGATTTGTTCAGGATTTCGGATTGTATCCAATAGGAACTGGTTTGGGTCAGAAAGCATCATACCGGTGGTGAATGGTGCTGGAACATAAGCCAGAATCGGGATTTTATCACCGACTGCTGAATAAGCATATTCAATCGCTTCCAGGTAAACTGGCAGCCTGCTATCTTTATTCGGGTCAGGAATTTTCAATTTGTCGATGTCAAATTTAGTCAGGGCTGGAATCCGAAGCACCGGCAGGTCATCATCTGGATAGTTAAATTCTGAACCCATCGCTTCGGCAATGATCCCCACTTCGGAGAAGATTGATATTGCATCATGTTCATATTCTTCAATTGCTGTGATTTGTGCCTTTGCCATTGCTTCACCATCGGTGTAATATTCTTTTAATTTAATTCCGGCCACCGTTGCGGCATGTGATGTAATAAGCGGGATAATATTACAACGGTCTGGCTTCTCATCAATAACCAGCAAGCCGAATCTCTCTCGTGGATTTAAGATTTCGGTCATCGTAATGTCTCCGCAAACGCAGCAATTCTTGTTCTTAACTGCTCGGTGATACCAAATGGTACCGGCACATCGATTGAAAGCACTGGTACTTTGCTAAGCATCTTTTCAATGAGTCTTGTCTCCATTGCACAATGAGAACAACCTAACATATTGGTGACCAACACTCCCTTGATTCGTTCGTTTTTTACTCCTTCAATGATCCTTTTGATACGCTCTTGAGTTGAACCAATCAGTGATGCCTTCATGAAGGACCTGGCTAAAGCCCTAAATGGTTCAACATTTTCTTCAATCGGTACTAAAGCTTGGTTAATAACATATTCGGTTCCAACAATTCGTAAACCACAATCCTCAACCAGATTTAAAAGCAATGGATCGGCCGATGGCGTAATCCAAGCGATCGGTATTGCATTTTGTTTGAGAACTCCTATCCCCTTTTCAACTCTTTTGGCAACCGTTTCATTAATCATCTCAACAATATCCAGCCACTCATCAAGATCGGCATACCCATATAGATTACCGAATTCGATGGTCATCAACTCAAGTGCGGGCAAGGGCGTGATTGGTGCTTCATAGGTTAATTGCTTAATTCTTTCAGCCAAACTTCTTAACCGATTTGCTTTTTTGATACTTGGGATTAATCCGGTTTTATCATTGATAACAGTCAGCTCAACCATTTTATTCCATACTCGTTCATATTCACTAATCAGATATTCTTCAAACCGGTCTGGATATTGCTCATCATTGTGGCGGCGAAATGGTATTTCAAGCCAGAGCATCTCATATCCCAAA
Source organism: Caldifarciminota bacterium (assembly GCA_029880025.1). Classification (GTDB taxonomy): domain Bacteria; phylum Hydrothermota; class Tepidihabitantia; order Tepidihabitantales; family JAOUPE01; genus JAOUPE01. The sequence continues at coordinate 8,116 of JAOUPE010000007.1, read as the reverse complement.
TCATTTACCAGTTGCATAATACAAGAATAGTCATCACAGGAGGCACCGGTCGAGGCAAAAATTAAATCGGGTTTTGGAAAATAAGCTTTTTTATGGAATGCGGCTAAAGTGGCTTTGGAAAAACAGGCGGCTTCAGGAATGCCCAGTTCAGTCGCTGTATCAAGCAGAACAGTCGATTCTTTGAAGAAAGGTGTCCACCAAATACATTCTGGATAAAATGGGATGCAATTCGGAAAAGCCATAATAATCACCGGTACGGTTCCAAGGTCACCCATTGTCGCAATGACTCTCTTACCCATCTGTTTTGCTCTAAATAATCGTTCTGATTCATTAAAGACAAAACCCCACATTCTCAGGCTAGCCAGTGAATTGTCAAATTTCAGACGTTTAAGTTCTCTTGCGCCGTAGACCATAAAAGTGGCGGGTGGTGAAAGATAAATACCCCATTCAGGATTGTGATAGTAATTAAATTCCTTAATCTGCTCGTCCCTGACCAATCTAAAATGTTGACTCCAATCGTTCAAGTCAATCTTCTGGGGTCTTGCAACTTCAAACCAGGTTGATTTCATAAATTCTTTAAGCCAGCATCTCGGCAAAAGCGCCAATCCTCGTTTTAAGTTGACTAAGATTCTGAAAAGAAAGGTCACTTCTAATTCGTAACACAGGAAGTTCAAAAATCCTTCCGATTCTTTTTAGTTCGAACTCATAACTGTCACAATAGTCCAGTGTCCAGGCAATTATTCCCTTACACTCTAATTCTTTAATCTGAGTGCCAATAAATTCATAAAACGGTTGGTTTGGTCTTTTAAAGATACAGGGCGGCTGATTATAATAAGCCACCTTGATACCATTTAAACTTTTTTCTTTAATATTTATATTTAAAAACCGGGAAATGCCGCAATTAAAATCACCGACTATTGCCAAATCCAATTCCAGCAATTCGAGAATTTGGTTAGCTTCATAGGGAATTGAACTGCCCAGCAAATAAATTCTTGGTTTATCAGATTGATTTTCGTTTATATTAATTGCAGAGCCAATCTCGCCTTTATGATAGTTCATTACCGCCCGATGAAAATCGGCAGTTGAAATTAATGATGGGTTCGAAGCTCTTTTTTGGTCAAGTCGACGATATCGGTTTCGAGCATTTTCCCATCGGTCAATTTCGGTACCTAGTATCTCGGAATTAATTTTTTTGTTTGACAGGCATTCAAGTTCACCCGCCAACCAGTCAATCTCATCATAAAAAATCGTAGGTTTATCGGTCCGGGGATTATTGAATAAATAAACTGGGATGTTAGTCAATTCCTTAAGCACATCGAACATCCTTCTTGCCATATCGCAACCAGTAGAACCGACGACCGCGGCGAATTTTTTCTGATTAGCCATGATGTAGCCAAGATTGGATTTTACTAATGGGCAAGCATCTACTCTTACCGACTTCTCGCCTAGGGTTATGAATCCGACATTACCATGGAGCAAACGGTATGGTTTAAAACCAGTCGCGGCTAATAATTCGACCGGAGTATAAGAACAGGTATAACCAATTAACTCCATGATGTTAATTTTAGATTAGAAACAAATTTCTTTTGAAAATCGGGTTCAAGGGCAAGTTCCAGATGCTCACTCAGCTTTTTAATCTTTTCCACTCGCTCGAGTGCATCATTACCGAGTAGAACCATAATCGCCCCTTGCAATGGTAAATCCGGCTCAAATCTAAGTTGCTTTATCCCATTGGGTAAAAGTCCGGTTTTGGTTAATGATTCCAAATTGAGCGAAGAACCGAATTCTCCGGTAAGAATCGCTTCTTTAATTTCGGATGGCTTCACTCCCAGTTTCGCCAAAAGCACTTCGATTCCGGTATGGATTGCACCAATTGCCAGCTGTAGTTTTCTAATATCGTCCTGGTTAATTCCGAAGCCATCAATTTCAATCTTTTTAATCAACCGACCGTCCTCTTGAAGCCAACCCAGATTGAGCAGTAAGGCAAGCAGGTCAATTAAACCCGAAGCACAAATCCCAATTGGTTTTTTATTATTTATTGTACGAAAACGAAATCCTTTATTATAAGTAATTCGGTCAATCGCCCCAGCAACTGCCAGGCTGCCACTGCTGATGCCGACTCCTTCGAAGGCTGGTCCGGCAGCAGCTGAAAGTGCAACGATTTTATCTTTTTTAATAACTGCAATCTCGCCATTAGTCCCAAGGTCGATGTACAGAAAAATTCCTTCTCTTTGGTATTTATTACTGGCTAAAATACCGCCAATCGTATCCCCGCCGACAAATCCGCCAATTATTGGGAAAACGTAACGTGTTGGATTTTTTAGAAACGTGCTTTCTTTTATCGCGCTTCTAAATGGATAACGACTCAAACCGGAAACCGGTTTATTAAGATAAAAAGATAGCATAACCGGATTACCAACAACTGTGGTAAAGATAGGTTTAGCAATACCGATTTTTTCTTTTGCTATCTCGATTCCGAATAGGAGCGACTCTCTTAATTGTTTATACTTCCCTTCAACTGCAGCACTGATACGCGTCATCACATCACCACCCAGACTATTCTGGGGGTTAAAGACGGTTGTTTTGTCTTTTATTTTTCCTGATTTCAAATCGACCAGCCCAGCTTTAATTGTAGTCGTCCCTAAATCCAAAGCTAATCCAAAACCTTCCTTTTTTGCCGTTTTCTTTGCTTTAACCTTAGGCATAAATAATTCGATATCTTCACTAGTTTGCTTTTGACAAGCAAGCCGATAGTCATTTTTCAGTAATTTTTCTGAAATAAGTAACGCTTCGATATCGTTAGGCGGCGGCGGTTTCTGAATTCTAACACGGCATAAACCGCAACGACCTCTACCGCCGCAAGAAGCATTAATCGGAATGTTTTTATCAACCAAAAAATCGAGAAGGGTCTTTCGACCTTTAATATAAAATTTACCGAAATTTTTAATCGTTACTGTAGGCACCAGCAATCTCCATCATTAACTTTATATTTTTCGAATCGGTTTCCATTGGCACATCACAAGAAGTGGCAAGAATGAGATATGACTCAATTAGGGCTTGTTTAATCTCTTCTTCAATTTTGGTCTGGTTGCCGGAAAATATTGTCTCAGTTGAAACTCCACCCATTTTTAAAGTTCTGGTTTTAGGTGTTATATCCTCGATACTCAAAATATCGGCACCGAGTTCGTCGAGTATCGGAATTATTGGCTTGGTATCACCGCAAACATGCACGCCGGCGATTAATTCTTTCTCTTTAATTTTTTTAATTAATTTTAGAAGTGGCTCAAAAGCAAATCGTTCAAATAGTTTGGGTGAGATGACACTCGAAGATGCAACCGGATCGCCGATAAAGATATTTACTCCAAGTTTAAGCAACCTCTCAAGATACTTTATCTGAAATTCTAATGCCGTGTTGATAGTATTGCTTGTTGTTTCTTCATTCGCTAACAAATTTTTTAGAAATTCCTCAATGCCGACTAAGAAAGATGCTAATGAAAACGGTCCTTTGATTGATACAAAAACCGGAACATCAACCTTTCGCTTTAAAATTTCCGCCGCTTTAATAATTTCTTCGGTTCGGTCAATACTTTGATTCGACCTTGGACCGAGCAGAGTTGGCGACGGTGAAAACTTGACCGGACAGCCCAAAGCTTGTGCCTCGACATAAGGATCAGAAAAGACTAAAACCATATCATATTGATATATCCGATAACCGTGTTCCAAAGCCCGTGCCAGTTTTGTACCGTCACTTGCTACTTCGCTATAATTCATGTTAAGCAAATGCGCACAATGGTCAGCACAGGCAATCGGAAAAACGGCTAATTTCTCTTCCCGTCTAATAACTCGACTTATTTTATTCACCGATAAGCGCCTCGACTAAGCTAACTGCGGCGGAGGCATCTTCGCCATAACCATCGGCACCAATTCTTTTAGCGAAATCTTCATTGACTGGTGCACCGCCAATTATCACCTTCACTTTATTTCGTAGTTTCTTATGCTCAAGACTCTTAACCACATCTTTCATTTTCATCATTGTTGTTGTCATCAGTGCTGACATCGCTAAAATCTTTGGATTTTCTCTGGTTACCGAATCGACAAATATTTCGGTCGGTACATCTTTGCCTAAATCGACCACCTGATAACCCGAAGCTTCCAGCATCACTTTAACGATATTTTTACCGATATCGTGAATGTCACCTTCGACCACCCCAATTATAATCTTCCCTTTTTCTTTCATTTGTTTAGTTTTGATTAACGGGCTCACCAGGTCAAATCCAGCATAAAATGCCTCAGAAGCCATTAAAACTTCTGGCACAAAATATTCCTTACATGAGAAAAGCCTGCCTACTTCTTTCATTCCGGCAATCAATCCTTTTTCTAATATCTCTTCAGGTAGTCGTTTATTCTTAAGTAATTTGGTGACGAGGTCTTTAACCTTTTCAACCTCCATATCAACTACTGCTTTTTTTATATTATCAAAATCCAATATCCCTCCTCATAAAGAAAACGGGGGTTAAGACTGAATCTGAACCCCCGGTTTTATTCGTTATATTTACTTCATTTCTTTCCGATAAAGAATCCGCGTCCAACCTTATGCTCATGAGCTGCTTTTTGCCATATTGTAACTAAATTAGAGGCAAAATCAAACAAGTCCTTGCCAAAGTTCTGCATGATATTCGGTTTCAACTGAACATGCACCATATCATAATACTGGTCAAAACATTTGGTAAACTCATCGGTCTGGTCTAATGCTTCAACCACCTTAAAACCATTTTTCTTGAGCAGTTCCTGATAACCTTCAAAGGTTTCCATATAAGGAAAAGCCATTGAATCGTATAAAGGGTCAAGTTCGACTTGGGTTATCTTACCGGTAATAATCCAATCAGTAAATCCAATCATGCCACCTGGCTTGAGCACGCGATAAGCTTCCTGTAGCAGTCGATTCTTATCTGTTACATAACACCATGCCTCTTGTCCCCAGACTACATCAAAAGTCTCTTTCTTGAAAGGAAGGTCCATTGCATTCGCTTCAAAGTATTCAATCATGTTGTCAAGTTTTGCCGCTTTGGTTCTTTCTATCGCCTTTTGCAACATAGTCTTGGTCGCATCGACACCTTTAACCATAACCCCATATTTGCTTGCCAAATGTCTGGCTGGTGCACCCAGTGCACTGCAGATATCAAGCACCACTTGACCTTTTTTCAGTCCAAGTTTTTTAGCTAGGAAATCAGTGGTTTCTGGTCCGCCTGAATGAATCTGTTCACCCATCACTGCTTCCCAGAGCAGTCCACCCGGACCGTCATACACGTCCTGGACGTCTTTGATAGTATAGTCTTTTATGTATTTCATATTACCTCCTTTGTTTATCTGATAATAAAGCCGCACCCAATGCCCCAACAATCTGGGGTTCCTGGGGAATTAAGATTTTCTTTCTTAATCTCTTTCCAAGTAAAGCAGCAATGCACCGATTCTTTGCCACACCGCCGGCAAAGACAACCTCGTCTTCAAAACCAACCCTACCCAGCATTGACATCAAACGATTTAAAATTGATTCGTGCAGTCCTAATGCGATATTCCTTGGTTGTTCACCTCTTGCGATGAGTGAAATCACCTCGGATTCGGCAAAGACCGTACACATCGAGCTGATAGGAACCGAACCTTCTGCTTTTAAAGCTTCTTCCCCAAGATTATTTAAAGTATAACCAAGAGTATGTGCCATAACCTCAAGAAACTTACCAGTACCAGCCGCACAGCGGTCATTCATCTCGAAATCCTCGACCAGCCCATCTTTAACCTTAATTATTTTGCTGTCCTGACCACCAATATCAATTACGGTTCGGCATTGAGGGAATAGCGAATGGGCACCCAGCGCATATGCCTTAATCTCAGTGATGACCGGGCAGCCAAGATGGGCTTTGGCAAGATGACGACCATAACCAGTAGCAACGATTGTATCGAATTTAAAATCTTTCAAGATATTCCTGGAATTAGTAAGCGGGTCAGTCCCGGTATCAGTAATTCGGAAATCCGAAAGTCCCGAATTATTGAGTATCACAACCTTAATTGTTCTTGAGCCGATATCGATGCCAGCTACCCGGATAAATCCTCCTTATCCTAATCTTTCTAAAAATGCTTCGACCCTGGTTCTTAAAGGACCAACATCTTCTTCTGAATAATCGGTTTCAATCTTGAGGCTGGGAATGTTAGCTTGCTTCAGTGCACCGTCAACCCTTATCGCTTCAACATTGTAGCCGTGGCAGTACTGGAGTATGTATTGGACCACGCCCTGGACATTGGATTCTTTTGCTTTCTTAACCACACCTTCGATTCGGTCGGTATTTGGGGTGAAACAGGCACAATTTATCTTCATATAACGTTCAGCCAGGGCTGAAAGCTGTCCGACTAAATCTTTAGCCGTTTCATCAACCAGATTCTCGAAGTAGCGGCTGCCAGTGCAGGTTTCATCCCCCACTATTGCCGCACCACTGGTCTCAACCAGCCAGTGAACCTTCCAGTTGCCCATCACCGCCGGGCAGCCAGCAATCATTATCCGTTTTACGCCTTTGGTAAAGGGCGAAATTCCCTTTTCGATTCGTTCCTCAAGTTCATCATTCAATTGATTCAGTGTTTCGGTGAACCGGACCGGTTCGTCATTGAGTGCTGCTTGCATGACGACCAAAGCATCAAGCCCGCTGATTGGAGGCGGGTCATGTTTTCTAAGTTCATTCAGTTTTTGTAATGCCCGGCGCTTGTCATTCATAATCTCAATCGTTTCTGCCAGTCTTTTGCTCTCAACCTTCTTACCGGCTAATCCCTCAACTTTATCCTTAAACTCCCTGACTTCCTTGTGCCAGAGTTTTATATCCGGTTCTTCTTTTTTCTGGGGAACTTCCATCACATGAAAATTGACTTTGCCGGCTAAAATTTCCCATGTTTTCTTCTTGGCATCGCAGGTTGTTTCACCAACTGCCATATTTTTGATTGGTGCATATGGACAGGTTTTTGAGAAGGCAAGCCCAAGGGTCGATTTAACCAAAGGACAGATGTCGCGGGGAAACATCTTTTCAGCATAAGGTACCGAAAAATTTGTGCCCCCGCACAGGGCAATCGGTGTTATGTCCACCGCCATAGCAATTTCGTCTGGCACGTAGATACAGAAAGTGCCAATGACTTTATTACCTTTTGCTTTAACATCAAGCAATTCGGCAACCCGACCGCCGTGTGATTCGTGAAGCACATTATCAAAGTATTTCATACCTTCGGGTCGATTCTTTTGCGCACCGACGGTTTGCTGGAAAGTTCGGTCAATTGATTTTAAAAGCTCGTTATGAAGTTCGACATCGAGCCCAAGTTCTTGCCACATCTTTTCATGATTTGCCATATTTCCTCCTTTTTTCTTCATACCATTAACCACGCAATGCCAAGTGTCGGTCGAGCCAAAAGCGAAGAAACCACGAATAAACACGAAAGACCACGAAAGCACAAAAAAGAAATTGATTGGCGAGACCAATTATCACGAAAGCATAAAATTATTTTTTGTGGTAAAGGTTGTTGTTTTAAGTTTTTAAGGGATTTATCTAATTGATAAGGTTTAAGGATTGGGAGGCTTTTGATGAGGACCCGACCGAGTCCAAAGACTCGAGCAGTCACTTCATTCCTCCAAAGAGGATTAACTTACGATAATCCATCGAGTAATATTAATTACCTTGTTTATAATGTCAATACTTTAGGAGGATTATAAATGTTGTTTATACCTATTCTTTATGCCAAACGAGACAATAAGCGGTAGAAATTTATATTTCTCCTTTTAACCTCATTGTTCCGAAGACGGAGATGATTTTGTCTTTTAACTTTAATAAGACACCTTCCTTTAACCCTTCTTTCTGCCAACGCTCGATAATTTCAGTAAGAGTCTTATTGAGTAGTTCTTGGTTTTTACCATAATATTTCTTCAAAACTCGATAGCATTCACGGGTAAAACCTTTATACAAGGCAAACCAAGGGGTCGAAACACTCAATTCACAGAGTAATTTGTGGGCTTCGGCTTCGAGCTTTTCGATTCTTATCCGATACTTAGTAAAACCAATCGCCATCTTCTCCTGTTTTTCGGTTAGCA
>JAOUPE010000084.1 GCA_029880025.1 Caldifarciminota bacterium | reverse complement strand
TGAAGTAAGCAGGGGCAGTAACTTTTATTTCACCTTACCCGCTTACAATGAGATTATCGATTTAAATTTTGCATTAAAGACAATTTCAAGCCAGACAAAACATATATCTGGTCATACCGTCGCCTTTCTTTTCAAATTTAGCGACGAAGCAATAAAAAATTCATCCAGCTCCTGCACCCAGGGACTGGATTCAAATGCCAATACCCTATTAAATAAGATTGCCCAAGCGCTACAACCTAAGACGTTATCATATGATATCGTAAAAATATTTCCAAAAAGAAGAGAATTGATACTGGTCTCCGCCTTACCCGAAGAAAAAGCCAAAACGATTTACTCGGATTTAGTTGAGACGGTTCAAAAATTAGGATTGGACGAACTTTCCGCCTCATTCTATGTTTGTCCGGATGTATCGATCGATGCCGATAATTTACTCCGCATCCTTGAAACTCAGTTAAAATCAATTAAATGAGGGGGAACCCTTCATTCTCCCCACAAGATATTAACCACAGAGAGCACTGAAGACACATAAGTGAAAAAGAATTCAGTGCATTCAGTGTCTTCAGTGGCTCAAAGAAGGGATTCAAAGGGGCAAAGCCCCTTTGTGTTGAAGTCGATTGTTGACTTTTTTGAAAAATTGGCTAGTCTAGGCATCAAGGGAGGCAAAAGATGGCAAAAAGAATATTGGTTGTTGACGATGAGCCAAAAGTGGTTACGGTTATCCAGAGAAGATTAGAAAGTGCTGGATACGAAGTCCTGGCTGCATACGACGGCAATGAAGCATTAAGCAAGGCACGTTCGGAAAACCCTGATTTGATAATTCTCGATTTGATTTTACCCAAACTTAATGGTTATCAGGTTTGTGCCATATTAAAACGGGATAAATCTTACAAACCGATTCCCATTTTAATACTCACTGCCCGTTCTCAAGAAGAAGATATCGAGGAAGGAATGAGAGTTGGTGCTGATGAATATCTAACCAAACCATTTAAAAATGAGGTTCTCTTGGCAAAGATTGAAGAACTGCTATCTAAAGTCGAAGCGAATAAGGCTAAGCTGCTAAAAGAAAAAATCGAAAAAGAAAAAGAGATTGGAGAAAAATTATTAAAGGAAGCAGAAAGAATGGGGGTCATGCGGAAAGAAAAAAAGTTGAAATAATATGGTTTATTATCCGGCCGGCAAGATAGTAATTCCGATAAATCTCAGGTTCACTTGACTTTGTACTAATTTTCCAGTAACATATATTTTTAATGTTTTTGCTTTTGTTACTATTGATTATTTTTTTGGGTTACGGGATAATCGAACTCCGCAACCATCATATTAACGTCAATAAAATTCCGATAAGAATCCAGGTAAATGGAACCCGGGGCAAATCTTCGGTTACCCGATTGATTGCTGCGGGATTACGTGTCAGTGGAATGCGGGTTGTGGCTAAAACTACTGGCACTAAACCAAGATTCATCATTAGCGATAAAGACGAGATACCAATAAAAAGATTGGGTAAAGCCAATATTATTGAAGGGATAAAAATCTTTCGTCAGTCACGGAAATATAAACCGGACGCAATCGTGATTGAATGCATGGCTCTGTTGCCTCAATATCAACGAATCGAGTCCTGTCAACTGGTTGGAACGACCCATGGTGTGATTACCAATGTTCGGGCTGATCATTTGGATGTAATGGGACCTACGGTAAAAGATGTAGCAATCGCTTTATCTGGTACAATTCCAAGAAACGGTGAGCTTTTCACAGCCGAAAATACTTACCTGCCCTTTTTTGCCGAAAAATCAAAAGAACTTAATACAAAAATATACTACTCAAATCCAGAAAGCGTGAGTGACGAGGAGATGAAAGGTTTTAGCTATGTCGAACATAAAGACAATGTGGCTTTGGCGCTTTTGGTCTGTGAGCATTTCGGGATTGACCGCAAGACCGCTTTAGCCGGTATGTATCGTTCAATACCAGATTCTGGGGTTCTGCGTATTTTTACGATTCAGGATTTTGGTAAAAGAATTGAACTGGTAAATACCACGGCGGCTAATGACCCGGATTCGATCGCTATGTTATGGGAGAGAACGAAAAATCGTAAAGATGAGCGTATCGTTTTAGTCAATTGTCGAGACGACCGGGCTGACCGTTCCAAACAATTGGGCGAACTCATGGCAAAACGATTCCCTGCCAATTTTTATGTTGCGACAGGTTTTCTAACCTCGGTCTTTGTTCGAAGTGCAATCCGTCAAGGTATCCCTAAGTCCAAAATTGTTGATTTAGGCGGCAAAAGCCCTGCCGAAATTTATCAAAAGACTTTTGAGTTAGTACAAAAAGATGCCTTAATTTTTGCTACCGGCAATACGGTTGGATTTGGCGAAACCCTAATAAACTATTTTGCCGCAAAAGGAGTCGAAAATGTTTATTGAGGGGATTGGGCTCGGCATGGCAATGAGTTTTTTTATGACCGAAACAATTGGCTTAGCCGCGGGTGGTATCGTTGTGCCTGGTTATATCGCCCTACTCCTGCACCACCCGTTACAAGTAATCGTGACCATCTTAGTTGCATGGATAACCTTTCTCATCACTAAGCTTATCTCACGATTCATGCTCCTCTATGGACGAAGACTTTTAGTGATGGCAATATTGATTGGCTATTTATTGGGCTATGTTACGCGATTATTCCCACCCTTTGTCATTTCGCAATTAAAACTTGACCTTGCAACAATTGGCTTTGTGATTCCCGGACTAATTGCTTATTGGATGAACCGCCAAGGAGTTGTTGAAACAATAACGACGATGATTGTGGCAGCGGTTTTAACCCGACTTCTGGTTACGATAATTTCCGGAGGGGCACTTTTACCATGAGGTTGCGTCAAGGCAAGGTTGGGAAAAGTGTTCTTCTTGCCTTTGCCCTTTTCTGTGTGGTTCTGTTCCTTATTGAAGTTAATTCGATTCGAAATAAGCGGGCGGGGCATTATGATGAAAAGGTTACCGCAGCAAATACGGCACAACAGGCGTTTGATATTATTAAAGCATCAAGAGAAAGTCTCGGTATTCCAATCGATGAGATTAATGACCCGAATCGCACCGGTCTTATCGGCTATCAGTTTTCGCTCATCACTTCAGGGCGAAATGATTTGCAATCAAAACTGACCAGTACCAATCCCAATTTTGCCGCACTATTGGTTGAACTTCTTTACCGCTGCGGAGTGAGAAAGGACGATTTAGTTGCAATTGGCTGGAATGGGTCTTATCCAGCTTTAAACATCGCATTGCTAAGTGCAGTCAAGGCTTTGAATGTAAAACCAGTAATAATAACTTCCCTAACCGCTTCAATGTGGGGAGCCAATGACCCTAAATACACCTGGCTTGATATGGAAAGAGTTCTTAATCAAGCAGGAATTCTTCAATATCGCTCAGCCGCCGCATCCTTAGGTGGTGAAGATGATAACGGTCAGGGTTTAAGCCCTGAAGGCCGTGCCATATTGGATTCCGCGCTTCTGCGAAATGGCATCACAAAAATTAACGCTTCTACGCTTGATGAACAAATTGAAAAGCGATTGGATATTTATCAACCGGAAAGTCAAAACCAGAAATTAGCCGCTTTTGTCAACATTGACCGAAGCGCATCAAATCTTGGTGATATTATAATAACGCCAAAAACTGGAATTCTTTCCCGACGTGATAACAAAATCATGGAATCCAGCCTGATTGGCAGGATGTTGGCAAAAGGAATCCCGGTAATCAATATTTTAGATGTTAACAACTTAGCCGAGGCTTATTCATTACCTATCGCGCCCGCCCAATTACCAAAAGTCGGTAAAGGCAAACTATTTATTGAACCGCGTTATTCGGTAAATATAGCAATTGTGTTTGTAATTGTGATAATCATTGTGCTTTTCTTTGTAATTCGTTATGATTTAGAATACTATCTCTTACCCAGAAAACAGCAAGCTGAAATTAAAAGACAGGAGGGAAAATAAAATAATGAAAAATAAAAACTACCGAATTGGATTATTATTGTTTGTTTTTAGTATTGCCTGCATTTTTGGTCAAAATATAACTGGTGGAGTCGAAGTAAAGCAAGGAACAAGAATCATCGATATCAGTGTGATTAAACGGGTAACTCAACAGTATTACCTGCTGACCAAAGATAAACCAATCGAGCTTAATATCGTGGGGCCAACTTGGCTGAGGGTTTATACTCGACTACTTTTTAAACCAGAATTGAAGGGCAAAGTCGGCTATAAAATCATTGTTAGTGAAGACGAGGAGGAGAGAATCGTCTCTTTAGAAACCGAGAAATCGAAATCGGCAGTCGGACCAGCCAATCAGGAATTTGGCAAATGGCGTTCTTTCTTTATTGAAGTGCCCAAAGGAATCAATAATTATAAATTCACTTTGTGGCAGGCTAAATCGGAAACCGTGGCAGTCCGTTTTAATATCGAAAAACCAAAGGAATGGACACAAATCGTGCCCCCAGGGACTTTCTCAAGCAGTTTGATTGCCGAGGAAGCAGGAAAGACAATCCGCTATTATGAATTAGGCATCAATGAACCGATAAAAATAGAATTTGTTGGACCATTACGACTCAAGGTAGGGACAAGGCTCAATTATGACATAACGATGCAGGGGCGGCAAAATTTCACAATCGTCGTCCAGGAGAAAGGGCAAGAATTACAAAAATCAACTTTTAAAGTAAACAAATCGGAAACCATTAAATATCAAAACAAGACCGAGGTTGTTCCATCGGTCGAGCGTTTCTCCTACTTGCAAATCCCTGCCGGAAAGCACCAACTCGAGTTTCGCTTAGAAGGCACCTTGGGAAAGAGTGCCGGGTTACGATTCTTAACGAAAACCCCACAAAAGTATGAATGAAACAGAACCCAAAAAAAATGAACCCTGAGCCGACTCGACTTGCTGTAGCTCAGGCGAAGCGGGTTCGTTACCTGGGTATTTTTGCCCTAATCGTCTGTGCAATTGCTGCCCACGGTCAACCGATAATTCGAAGCACAAAATCGACTCGCTTGCCAATCACTTTTGAAGCCGACATCCGGTTTACCTATGATGATAACATTTTCTTATATTCCGAAAAAAACCTTAAAGAATTTCAGCGGTCAGTGCGTCCGTATCGATTCCCATTTGAAACTTATGATGATTTTATCACAACCTTAACCGGCGCTTTAAAGATTCGACCAAGACTGATTAGACGAAAAACCAGCATTATTTCTCTGCGCTATCGGCTACATCATTATGCAGTAAATCCGGTAAAGAGTTATCAATTTTTCTCGATTAATTTAGCGCAGAACCTTATCAAAACGGTTGGGGTTGAAGCCGGCTATCTCTTTTTACCCAAATACTTGATTCGCTATTACAAAGATCCGCTAACTCAGACATCGCCGCCTACCTATATTGGTTGTGAGTTTGCTGAACATCTTTTATCAACCGGGATAAATTACCGAATCAAAAATAAAATTAGCTTAAATCCTTTTTATAAGTTCGAGCTTGATGATTATAATCGGAATTTCGACCATTATGATACTAAGGCCCATCGGTTTGGTCTGGAAGCGAGTTATAGTTTCATCCGGCAAATTATTAAATTGAGCGGTAAATTTGAATATAAAATTGCCCGTGCCCAAGGTCCGATTCCAGATATTTCCTATGACCAATGGGCGTGGTTCGTAGGCTTAAAGCTTAACCCGTGGACCTTTTTAAGGCGTTTTCGTGGATTAAGCTTTACTGTTAATTATGGCCAAGAGCAAAGAGATTTTGTTACGAGCAATCCATCGTCAATTGACCCATTCCATACCGGAAGAGAGGATAAGATACAGAATTTTGGTTTTGGGGTGGATATTCCATTAACTCGGATTATTTCAATTGACCTCAGTTACGGCTTTGAAAAACGTAATGTCTCGTCACCCTACAAAGAAGAAATTGATGATATAAAAGATTATAAAAACAATAAAATAAAATTGGAGTTTAGCCTTAGGAGGTTTTAGTGAAATCGATATTTTTAATTATTTTTAGTTTAGTTTTACTTACTTGTCATAAACCATTACCGGTTCCTGAACCAGTAACTCTGTCGATCCCGTTAAATGAAATGGTATTGCGTCAGAAACTCGTTGAATTTCAATGGCAGGAAAAAGTAGATGCTGTCGGTTATAATATTCAAATTGATAAAAAGAACAGTTTTTCACATCCAATCATTGATTCAACTGTTACCGATACTGCCTTTGCCATTGAATTAGCTGACGGAAATTATTTTTGGCGAGTTCGAGTTCTGAGCAAAGATTCGGTTTGGGGTGAATGGTCAGAAACCTGGTCATTTATGATAGAGCGATACCGAATTATAAGTCAAACCCAGACCTATGGCTATGCGCACGATGTATTTGTTCGAGAGCCTTATGCTTATATTGCCGATGGTCAAGCCGGTTTGACTGTTTTGAATATTGAAGACTCACAAGAACCGGTGATAGCGGCTAATATTATGGATACGACTAATGAAGCTTGGGGAGTCGCCGTCGAGAACCATTACGCCTATATTGCCTATGGTAGTTACGAACTACAGATTGTTGATATTAGTGAACTGGATACTTTAAGATTCTTCGGGTCCTTATATCACCCGACTCCAGCATTCGGTTATGATATAGTCGTAGAAAACAATCTTGCTTATATAGCGGCTTTAAGTCAATTTCTTATTGTTGATGTCTCTGATCCGCTATACCCACGTCAGCTTTATCAGCGCGTATTCCCAGCTAATGTTCGAGGTGTAGCAATCTTTGATACCTTTGCAATAATCGCCTGTGAGCAGCTCGGAATCTACATTTACGATCTGAGACATACCACTCAACCCGAGATTGTGGGGTGGTGCGATACTCCAGGTAATGCTCGAGATGTTTTTATTAGCGATTCCTTTGCATTTGTTGCTGATGGTACTGGAGGAATAGTGGTAATTAACATAAAAGATAAAACCAACCCTCAGATTATTAGCAGGCTTGACTTACCTGGTTATGCTCGTAAAA
>JAOUPE010000083.1 GCA_029880025.1 Caldifarciminota bacterium | reverse complement strand
AGACCCCAGGCAAGAGTTAAGGATTGCGATAACTGGACCCCTGGTAAGTTTTGGGATTGCCCTGTTAATCTTTCTGATAATCGTTTTGGTTAGCGGCTTCAAAAGCATTACCGGCTTTTCATTGGTCGGCGGCAAATTTTTACCCAATCTGATGTGGGTCAATATTATGCTCGGTATCTTCAATATTCTGCCTGGCTTTCCGATGGATGGCGGCAGGGTATTCCGTTCGATTTTAGCCCGGCGTATGGGCTATGCCGAAGCAACTAAAATTGCGGCTACGGTCGGACAGGGTTTTGCGATTCTATTAGGAATTATCGGACTATTCTTTAATATCTGGCTTATCTTCATCGCTTTTTTCATCTATATCGGAGCCGGTGAGGAAGAAAGAATGGTTCAGATTCGTTCTTTATTACGGAATATTCCAGCAGCACAGGTAATGGCGACAAATTTTCAAAAACTCGCACCAGATGACAATTTAAGAAAAGCTTTGGAACACATCTATCATGGATTCCAGGAAGATTTTCCAGTGGTCAGCGAAAATGAAATCGTTGGTATTTTGACCAAAAATGAAATCTTGAGTGCATTACATAAATTGGATTTGGCTACTAAGGTTTCCGAAGTGATGAGAAAAGAATTCATTGCGGTAAAGCCTGAACAGATGTTGACCGAGGTTTATGAACAAATAAAGAGTTGTGGTTGTTCTTCTTTGCCGGTAGTGAAGGACAATGAATTATTAGGTGTGGTTACGATGGAAGCGATTGGACGCTTCTTCATGTTTGAAAGTGCCAAGCAAGATTATCTCGCCCACCAGAAGAAATAATTATTTCGATTCATAGCTCCCTGTACGACTCTACAGTTCGAGCTTGACAAATTTCTAATCTTGGTTATATTGTTGCCGAATAAGGAAGTGCCAATGCGTGCTAAAAAGGCTAAGTTAAATCCGAGGTATCATTATTCTTTAATTTTTCCCCTCAAAGCCGTTATCACTTCAGCCAGTCTTTGCACGAGAAAATGAAATACTATTTAATCGAACCGATAGGGTGCAAGTTTCTTAAATATCCGGTGTTCCTCTTTCTTTCTATATTGTCCCTTACAGTAAATTGTAAAAAAGAAGAAACATATCCTATTCCATCATTTTGTGCTGCCGAATCGGATTGGGGGCCAAATAATCTAATCGTATTCGTTAACGAACCGTGGGAAATAATACCACCGGAAACGCCTATTCCACATGATTCGGTAGGATTATGGACGGTTAAATCTGATGGAAGTGAAATCAAATTTCTGACTCAAAAGACACCCGATGGAATAGAATTCTACGGCGCACCAGAATGGTCTCCTGACGGCAAATGGATTGCGGCGAATGACAGAATCGGTAGGATATGGATGGTAAGTGCTGATGGCGATAGTTTTGTCAAAATTACTCAGCAGGGAAAAAAGTTTTGGCCTTCCTTCAGTCCAGACGGAAAAAAAATTGCTTTCTCTACTCCTGGTACTGACGGGGGGTTACGAATTCTAGATTTAGAAACGGGAATAGAAAAGTTTGTATACCCTTACGGAGCAGTGCCGTCCTGGTCTCCGGATGGCAGCAAATTGGTCTTTAGTGGGTCGCTTTGGCAAGGAAACAGATGGGTAGGTGGATTGATGCTGGTTGACACATCAGGCGAGAATGCGGAAATGGTTCATGAAGAGGATGGTGCAATAGACATGCCATCTTTTTCGCCTGATGGTAGTAAAGTAGTATTTTGTAAACCGTATGTCTACACCAACGACATTACCAATATATGGGTAGTCAACGTAAATGGAAGTAGTCCCCAAAAACTTACAAAGAAAGGAGGTGAATGGCCTTCCTGGAGTCCGGATGGTAAAAAGATAGTTTATACCAGAATTTCTCACAATGACCTGACCCAAGAAGGGAGTGGCGACCTTTATATTATCAACGCTGATGGGTCAGGAGAAAAAAGGCTAACATTTTTTTATCCAAGATAGGAGGTGAATTATGTTGAGGGTCTGTTATCAGGGTCAGGTCTTGACATAAAGACATAAGTCACTATGATTTGAGCGAGGCAAACCAACCAGTTTTTCAATATTAATGAGAAGGAAATCTCAAAAAGCAAAGAGGATTCATACCGAGGAAGATTGCCTTATACCTATCGCGGAAATGCGCTTTTGAGAAGATAGAAACGATTGGGAAAAAATTTAATATCGGTTATGCGGCGCTGACGAAAGCGATGAGCCGGATTGAGGAAGAGCTAATAACCGAAGTAGCGAAAAATAAAATTGTTGCGGCAATAAGAGAAAAACTATAAATGTCCCTAAGTCAAGACCTGACCCTATGCGACTAAAATTTATATTTTTCTGATTGACAATAGACTTAAATTTATTAGATTGATTCAATGGCTAATTTTCAAACTTGGGCAAATTATAGGAGAAGTGAATCAAATAACCAAAAAGTCGCTTCCCCAAAAAATAATTGCCCAAAAGGAGGCAGTATGAAGAAACTATTCCTGTTTGCAGTTATTGTTTCTTCAGTATGGGCAATCTGGGATATGCGTTTCCATGATGGAAATCAGTGGCGGTTTCCGATTCATAATCGAGGTGTATTCGGACTTTTGCCTGGGTCACGATACGATGTAGGTGCAGGAGAATGGCCAATTGGAACTGGTAGAATATATTTATTTGGTGCAGGAGCCTGGCTCGGAGGTATATTACTTGGAGGTGATACACTAGTTACTGTTGGTTATGATCCCGAATTCGTTAATTGGATCAACAAATCAAGTAAGAGTGAATTCGTACCTGGTTTCCTGCCTAACGAAGTTAATTATACCAACCCGGAAGAAAGAATATACCTATCCACTGATTCAATCTTCCCGTTAACTCCAGTATCAAATCAAGATGGCTGGTATGGCTGTAACGATTTTGATACTCTTTATCACGATACTTTAAGTCTTCGTACACCACTTGGGATTACTGTGATGCAACGAACCTATGTATTTGATTGGGCGCCTTTAGATGATATCGTTTATTTCGAATACAAGGTTGTAAATGATACGAACGTAACATTATCTGAGATCTATTTTGGACTTGCGGTTGACCCTGATATCGGTATCTCTACTGATGATATGTATGGTTTAGACCTGCCAAGAAGAATGGCTTTTGCCTGGGATGATAACTTTCATGAGCCTGGCTGGCCCTGGGTTGGTTATATTGGAATGAAACTAATTTCTGCTCAGGGATGTAGCCTGACCGCTTCTAAGAGATTTTCTGTCGAAATTGACCCAGCTCGTGACCCGGACCGTTATCTTATGATGGCAGGTTATGACTATCGAACCCGGATACGGGCTCCATACGATACAATTGACCTTGCAGCAGCCGATAAACGATTTTTAGTTACAACCGGGCAATTTACCTTAAACCCAGGCGAAACTTTAACTGTTGTTTGGGCGATGATTGGTGGCGAAAATCTTGATTCACTACGAGTTAAGGCTGACTTTGCCCAGAATTTCTACAATCGAGGATTTCCAAGTTATCCAGTGACACTCTTCTATCCAAACGGCAGAGAATATCTTTCAGGAATTATTCCGATTACCTGGACGGCAACTGGCTCACCTGAAATGTTGATTGATATACTTCTTTCACCTGATTTGGGTAAAACTTGGGATTCCGTTGCATTTGCACTACCCAACACCGGAACCTATCTTTGGAATACCGAAGAGTATCCTGATGGCGTCAGATATATCTTAAGAATAACCGCACAAGACACCGCTGGTTATGGCTGGGATTTATCAGACTCAGTCTTTTCAATTAACAATCCAGGTAACGCTCCACCTGAAGTTGAAATTTTTAGTCCGGTTGATGATTCAGTCACAGGTGATTACATTATCCGTTGGTTTGCTCGAGACCCAGAATTTCGTGATAGCCTGAATATCGACATCTATTTTAGACAAGAAAACCGTCCCTGGGAACCGGTTACTATAAATGAACCAAATGACCGAGAATTTTTGTGGCAATCATCAAGATGCCCTAACGGACCTAGTTGGATAAAGATTTCAACTCACGATGAAGAATATGAGACTAACGATTCGGCAATCTGTTATCTTTACAACACCATTTCGAGTGGAACTCCAAGACTATGGGAAGGCATAACTGATTTAATTTCTTTAAACTTCTATATTCACCGCCCCGAGCTTATCAACGGTCATGAATACGAATTAACTTTTTTAAGACCGAGTTATATACCATATGATCCATTACCTGGCTATCATTATTACTACCCGGTATACCGATATGAAATTACCGATTTGGCAACTGGTAACTGTGTACTCGATGATTATAGTCTTCTAAACGGCTACCAGTTTGACAGTGTATTTTTTTCAATTCGGGATTTTTCTCCACTTGTTGACGGATTCTCATTGGAAACAAGAAGTTTAGGATTAATCGATCCGAGTCATTTCATATATGATTCAATATTAACATTGATATATCCTCAAGACTCAATCATGGCCTGGTCAAGTCCAAACAATAGCTTTGGGCGGTGGGCATTCCGTGGTTCAATATTATGTCTCGCCTGGACCAATCATCCTTCAGGCGGACTAACACTCAACGTTTACGATGAAGATTATAATATTTATATACCTTATAAACCTTTTATTGATCGTGTTGATTCAATGGTCGATTATGGTGACGGATGGTGTTTTCTCGACCGTCCTCTTTCAACATCAGGACAACCGTCAGAAACTTTAAGAATGGGAGTAGATAGGTGTATTTACTTGTCGGGAGCCTATATTTTCTTTCGCCGAAGGTTTGGACCAGTAACAATTCGACCAGAAATTGGCGATACTTGGTTTGTCTATCCTACCAATATCCATCCACCAGTAGACAGTAATAAATTCCGATTCACACCGGTAGCAATCAAAGAATTCATTTCACCTGCCCGCTCATTTCTAAAGGTCAATCCAACTATTTTCGCCAAATCTTCGACGGTTTCTTATACATTAAACAGGCACGCAAAAGTTACGTTAGAAGTTTACGATGCCTTAGGAAGAAAGATAAATACCTTATTGAATGATTTTCAATCCATCGGTCAATATAATATCACTTGGTCAGGCAAAGACCAAAAAGGAAATAAGGTTTCTAATGGCACATATTTCTATGTGCTAAAAATTGGTGACGAAGTTTTTACCAAAAAGGTGGTTCTCATAAGGTAATTAAAGAATAATCTCAGTTTCAGTTAGGGGGATGAAAAGGGGACGCTTCTGTTTTTCTTGATACAACTTTTGTTTTAAGTGGGCGGTCCGGGGTCACGCAATCAACCATGATTATTGGAGTCGAACTTCGATAGATAGCCTCATAATCTATTTCTAAAACTGTCCCACCATTAACTCAACAATCTAATTCTTAATTTGTTTCGAAAATAGTTCGCTGTTTGACCTCGACTGCAATTCCTAAGACAAATTCTCGGCTCATTTCATAAATCACTTTCTAATCAGTAATCCTCATCGTTTTATAACCCAATCCATACCCCAGTCCCTAACCGGCTCCCCGGGCAACCTACCGGGCAACCATCTGGGCAACCCAGTGGGCAAGCCGGGGGGCTATGGGGTAGGCAAGCCCCCAGGCAACCCACCGGGCTAACCAGAGGGCTATGGGGTAGGCAAGCCCCTGGGCAAGCCTCCGGGCAAGCCAGGGGGCAAGGGGGTGGGCAACCCCCCGGGCTAGCCAGGGGGCTAGGGAGGGGGCTAGCCGGGGGGCTAGCCCCTAGGCAACCTAGGGGGCAGCCCGGGGGGTAGCCCGGGGCTAGGCCCGGGCTAGCCCCCCATAGCCAGCCTACCAGTTAACCTGGAGAGCCAGTTACGGACTGGGCTGTCTAACAAATTATTAGGATAATTACCGATTAATTTGAGAAATTATAATGGATGCCGGTTTCTCAAGTGCCTGATAAATCAGCCGTTATAATGATTATAAAATAGAAATGAAATATAACTATGAAACAATCAAGCAGGCATAGTAGAATTTGACTTAAGAGACAGCAAAGAAGATAAAACCTTAGATTTAACCACAAAGACCAAAGATAAACCAGGCGAATCCTCATAACAAAGGAATTGAGATTGCTTTGTTACTTGGTTCCTTGCAATGACAAGCTAATCTATTTCAAAGCAATCGGTCTGCCCTGCTCAAAACGGTATATATCTAAGCCTAATTTTTGGGCAAGGGCAAAACCTTGTTTTAGTCCTGAACCCAAATCCTTGATTCGATGGGCGTCAGAACCAATCGTGAATATTTTTACCCCGGCTTGTTTTGCCTTTAAGAGAATCAAAGGTGCCGGATAAATTTCTTTTGGATTGCGGCGTAAGCCCGATGTATTTATCTCTAATCCGATGTTTTGCTTTGCCGTTAAATCTAATGTCGAATCAAGAAACGGTTCGCTTGCCGCAATTATTTTTTCACCAAAGATTTCCAGACCATATTTTTTATATACATCAAAATGGGCAATGCTGTGGAATAATCCGGTTTTAATCGCTAAATTCAAAATTTCAAAATACTCTTTAGCTACTTGCGTATGTCCTTTTTCCAAATAATTCGTTTTAAATTCATCCAATTCCTTATGGTCGGTAATTGCAATATGATTGATACAATGTATTGCCCCCAGGATAAAATCAAAAGGAAATTGCTTGATAAATAATTTTATTTCAGTTTCTATCGCCGGGTCATAACCGACCTCGATTCCAGAACGAATTTGTAAATCTGGCAACTTTTTTCTGGCTTGTTCAATCTCTTTAAAATAATAATCAATCCATTCTGACCGCATTGGGACAATCTTGCCATAGAAATTTATTTTATCATCTTTTTCCTTCCTTACCGAATCTATCTCGAAATGGGGTGTGAAACAAATCTCAGCCATGCCGAGCTTTACTGCCTGTGCCGCATATTCCTCAATCGTTCCCTGGGCATCGATTGAAAAATTTGGATGAATATGGTAGTCAAGTATCATAAATTGACCTCGACCTGTGCACCGTAGTCATATACAACCCAATCATGTTTGGTTAGACCGATTTTTAATCCGGCTTTAATCGGTTTCAGGTTGTAAGCAACAAAGGAATAAAATCGCACCCCCTTATTCGAAAAGGAATGGTTTCCGGCTAAACCGCTAAAGC
>JAOUPE010000082.1 GCA_029880025.1 Caldifarciminota bacterium | reverse complement strand
AATTTACGAACATGAAATAAGATAACACCCCCTGCAAAAAACCGCGACCTTAAAGTCGCAAAAATATGTGAATTGACATTGATTAGTTATTTTATTTATAATCGGAGCAATTTATGTTTGACGAAGACCTGTTTTATTTAGAAGAAGAATCCAAGACCAAGGGCTTGGGCAGAAAGCTCTTACCCAGGATTATGCCCTATTTCCGTACATACCGGGCAAAAATCATAACCGCTGCCCTGCTTTTACTCTTTTCCACCGTCTTATCCCTATTTGGTCCATTGCTCATAAAACATGCGATCGATGTTGACATTGCCAAAGGCAGTATTCCTAGTTTAATCCGAACCTCGATCATCTATTTAGTGCTTCAGGTCATCGTCTTTTTAATCGGTTATTTCCAGCGCATCGAGTTGTCCAAGGTCGGCGAAAAAGCCGCGTCGGATTTAAAAGAGAACCTGTTTCAGCATATCCTTAATCTACCGATGTCGTTCTTTGACCGAAATCCGGTCGGCAGGCTCATCACCCGGGTCGAATCCGATACCGAAGCCTTGAAGCTACTCTTTACTAGTACCGCGGTTGTTTTAGTTCAGGACTTTGCCTTACTCATCGGCATGTCGGTGGTGATGATACTGGTTAACTGGAAACTCTATCTTCTGATTCTGGCACTTTTGCCGCCGTTTATCTATTTCTTCTACTGGTTTCAAAAACACATCCGACCAATCTATGTCGAAATAAGAAGAAAAGTTGCCGATATTAATAATTTCATTAACGAGACGATTTGGGGATTGCCCCTGGTCCAGGCATTCAATCAGGAAAAGAATTTCAGTGATAAAATGAATCTTCATAACCGGGAAAAATACCAGAAAGAGTTCACCGGTATGAAATTATGGTATCGGGTATGGTTCATGGTTGATTTTGGTGAAGTCCTTGGATTCGTTTTAGTCTTAGGTATTGGTGGAATCTGGGCATTGCGCGGGTTAATCACGATTGGCACGCTAATCCTTTTTATCAGTTATATCATGCGGCTATTTATGCCCTTGCGCGGTCTTTCTGACCAGCTCAATGTCATCCAGCGAGCATTTGCTTCGGGTGAGCGGATGTTTGGAATATTAGATACCAGACCCGAAGAACAAGGAAAGGTTAAGCCACTCACCACTACGTTTCAAAAAGGGGTTGTGTTCGATGCGGTAAATTTTGCCTACGAGGGAAGAGAATGGGTTCTGAAGGATATCAATTTGAATATCCAGAAAGGCGAAAAGGTTGCTCTGGTGGGTGAAACCGGTGCGGGTAAGACTTCAATCATCGGACTGCTTTTAAGGTTCTATGAGCCGCAGCTGGGAAAAATCCTTTTGGATGAGTATGATTTGCATAAACTGGACAAACATACCCTGCGCCATTATGTCGGTTTCGTGCCTCAGGACGTGATGCTCTTTCCAGGTTCGATTTTGGAAAATTTAAGACTTTTCGATGAAACAATTTCTGAAGCGATGGTTCACAATGCGACAAAACGGGCAAGGATTCATGATAAAATATTAAGTTTTCCTGATGGTTATAAGACCAATCTAATCCAGCGCGGTATCAACCTTTCGCAAGGTGAACGCCAGCTTCTCTCGTTTGCCCGGGCTTTAGTCTTTAACCCGGAGATTTTGATTCTGGATGAGGCAACCTCTTCAGTTGACCCTCATACCGAGCATTTGATTCAGGAAGGTTTAACCGAACTTTTAAAAGATAGAACCGCAATTATCATCGCCCACCGCCTGGCAACGATTCAAATGGTAGACCGGATTGTCGTCTTGCATAAGGGTTCGATTGTTGAACAGGGCAGTCATTCTGAACTTCTTACTCAAGAAGGCTATTATTACCGATTGTACCGATTACAGTATCTTGCCCCAGTAAGAGGTGAAGCAGCTTGATAATAAGTCACATGTGCAAAAGCGACCGGTCAATGGTAGGCGCACGATTCGTGCGAATAAATAAAACGCAACCTAAAGGTTGCGGCTACCTTATTACTGGTGGTTTAATTTATGCTTAGAATAAAATTAGTTCTCGATTTCTGGAAACTGCAGAAGCGTCGGCTCATCTTTCTCGTTCTATTTACTGCGATCGGCACTTCAATCTCGCTCTCGTTTCCTTTAATTCTGCGTTATATCATTGACGGTATCCAGACCAATTTAGCCACTAATATTCTTTTAAGGTATGTGGCGATTCTATTGGCTTTTGGCATCGGTCGTTCCCTAATCTCGGTCTTTTTACCATTTGCCCGGGGTCGCACCAACGAGTTATTCATGTGGCATACCCGCAATAAAATCTTTACCCGGATTCTTGGCATGGGGCATCGTTTCTCGAACCAATTTCCATCCGGTGATGTGATTGAGCGGCTTGACCATGATTTGAATGATTTATCCTGGTTTGCCTGCTCTGGTATCTTTCGACCAACTGAAGGTATCTTCACCATCATTATCGCCTTAATCATTCTGATAAAACTCAATCCCCTGCTCACCCTGATAACCGTAATGCCGGTCACCTTAGCCATTTTTGTCTGGCTGCGGTTAGGACCTTTGATTGAGAATTGGTATCATGCCTGGCGGGTGAAGATTTCTGAGACTAATAACCAGCTCGAATCCACTTTTTCCGGTATCAAACTGGCAAAGTCTTATGTTATGGAACAGCGTATCGGTAAGATTTTCCGAAATACTTTGAACGAACGAATCGCCGCCGCAGTCAAAACCGTTTTGATTGAAGCCAAAATCGGTATAATGTTTAACGGTATTGCCGAATTAGGCATCCTTCTGGTGCTCTGGGTCGGTGGTATGCTGGTTATCAAGCAACGATTAACCTTAGGTGAATTTGTTGCCTTCAATGGCTATATCTTGATGCTCATCACTCCGATGTTTGATATTGGCAATTTCTTTGTTGCCGGCAAAAGAGCCCAAGCCGCCGAAAAACGAATCCGAGAAATAGGTGAGTTTAAACCCGATGTCGAAAGAAAGGGAGCAGTGAGCAGTGAGGAGTTAACTGCTCCTTCCTCTCTCCTTTCTTCTCCTTCAGTTGAGTTTAATGATGTTGGCTTCAGTTATAATGGCAAAGAAGTTCTGCGCAATATCAATATTAAGATTCAGCCCGGTGCCAAGATTGGTATTGCCGGCACGGTCGGGTCAGGTAAAAGCACCCTAATGCGGTTACTTTTAGGCGTGGCTGAGCCGTCCCAAGGCAATATCACTTTGAATGGAACTGATATCAAAGAACTTGATTTGACTGCTTTAAGGCAAATCTTTGGTTATGCACCTCAAGAGCCGGTTCTCTTTTCTGATACGATCAAGAACAATATCCTATTTGGTCGAACCGTCAATCCCGAAGAAATCCAGCTCGTGACTAAAATCGCACAGTTGCAAGATGATTTAAAGGATATGCCCAAAGGTTTAGACGAGATGATTGGCGAGCGCGGTTTAAAATTATCCGGTGGTCAGAAAGCAAGAGTAGCGATCGCTCGGGCGCTTTTAGGAAAACCCAAGATTTTATTGCTGGATGATGTTACTTCCAATCTTGATGCCGAGACCGAGCAAGAATTTATCAATGATGTTAATGAGTGTATAAAAGATACGACGCTGGTCATTGTCTCGCATCGTTTGGCAATATTGAGTAATTGTGATATAGTTTATGTCTTAGATAATGGTGAGATTATCGAAAAAGGCACTCATGACGAATTGCTTGCAAAAAAGAATTTATACTGGAAACTCTACCAGCGTCAGCTCATGGCAGAAGAGCTGGAGAGAATGTAAAATCATACGGGTATTATATTATGGCTCCAACAATTTGAAATTTTATAATTCTTGATGAGTCTATTCGGTCCGGTTCAAGCACCTGATTTAATTTATTTCACCAGTCAATTGGCGACATTGTATAAATCAGGTGTTACGATACCGTCGGCAATCAGTACTCTACAGTCCCAAACCCAAAATTCAGTTTTAACCAAAACCCTGGAACTCATTAAAAATGACCTGGCTTCGGGTGATACCCTTGCCGATGCGATGGCAAAGTTTCCGAAAATATTCAATAAGTTATACGTCAATTCGGTCTGGGCAGGTGAAGCGACCGGCGCCCTGGATGAAGTATTACTCCGGCTGGTTGAATTATTAAAGGCACAGTTCAAATTAAGACGGGAAGTCTTTCTGGCTTTACGTTATCCAATAATTCTTATAGTCTTAATATTATCCATAATCTTGTTAAAGTTTAAAATGCTCTTTCTACTTATTGTCGGACTGGGTATTATTTTAATCGGTGTCGTATTCTCCTTTTATGCTTTCACCCGGTCGAAAAAAAGGAGAATTTATTGGGATAGGTTTATCTTAAAAATCCCGATTATCGGACCGTTGATTTTTCAGCTCACTATGTTTCGTTTCGCCTGGTTGTTTGAGATTATCAACCGTACTGGTTCAGAACTTACCAACAGCTTAAGGTTAGTAGCTAAGGCAGTTGGCAATGATTTTATTTCTGCTCAAATCGAAAAGATTGCTCAAGCTATTTTGCAGGGCAGAAAATTAGCAGATTCGATTCAAGAAATAAAGGTCTTTCCGCCGATGGTTGTTCAGTTGTTAGCTACCGGCGAGCAATCCGGCAAATTGGATGAGATGTTAACAAGAGTAACCAGCTATTATGAAGCAGAACTTGAAAGCACAATCAAGAATTTCCCTGGTGCGGTTAAGGTTATGGTTTCATTTATGTTTGCTCTGCTTGCCTTTCTCTTCATTCAACTAGTCGTACCGATTTGTTGATTTAAATTTAAAAGAACCTCTACTGGATACTCTACTAGTGCAAACTCATGGCAGAAGAATTAGAAAGAATGTAAAATTCATCAGCTTGCCAATTTGTTATTGCAATTAAGCCTCAAACAATTACTAATTAATCCTCAATTTTTATTAATCTTTTTGTGGTTGAAAGTTCTCCTGCCTCAAATCTCAGGAAATAAATACCGCTTGAGACACTTTTACCCAAATCATCTCTGCCATTCCAGATAACTGAGTGTCTGCCCGCATCTTGCTTCTCATCTAAAAGTATCTTTATCTTCTTGCCGAGAAGGTTGTAAATCGTAATGTTGACATTAGTATTATTGGGCAGTTCATATTGGATTAAAGTTTTGTCCTGAAATGGATTCGATTCAATCCGGGAAATTAAGAAAGACTTATAACTAGTCCCTTTATCTTCAATGCCAGGGTATTGTGCTAATTTTACAAGATAAATATCAGGGTCTTCTATCCCCCCGGACAGATAATTGTTAAAGCCCACCATAATGTATCCACCATCCGCAGTCTGTTGAACTTGATAGCCATGGTCTTGATAAATAGTTCCACATGTTTTTGTCCAAATGGAATCCCCATATGCATCGGTCTTTATAAAATAAAAATCTGACCCACCTCTGCCAAAGGACGCGGTTCGTCCCCCAACAATGTATCCATTGTCAGATGTCTGCCGAACCGAATAACCTTCATCGTCATATACCCCTCCATATGTCTTTGTCCAGAGAGTATCACCATTTTCATCGGTCTTGATAAGATAAACATCATTCCTACCTCTACCATAGGAAGCAGTGGATCCTGCAATTATATATCCACCATCCGCAGTCTGTTGAACCGATAGCCCGCAATCATCATGATCACCTCCATAGGTCCTTGTCCAAATAGTATCTCCCTCCTCATTTGTTTTTAAAAGGTAAACATCCGACGACTCACTTCCGCTGAAGGATTCGGTTCGCCCAACAAAGATGTATCCACCGTCGGTAGTCTGTTGTCCTTCCAATGCCTTATCATGGTCTATTCCGCCATATGTCTTTTCCCAGTTAATATCACCATTTTGTTTTGTCTTTATAAGATAAATATCAAATTTACCTGTTCCAAAGGACTTCGAATATCCTACCATTATATATCCGCTATCTGAAGTCTGCTGAATTGACTTGCACAAATCAGTTGATGCACCACCATAGGTTCTTGTCCAGAGAGTATCACCATCTTCGTCGGTCTTGATAAGATAAAAATCAATAGCACCGGCACCGAAAGATTCTGTTATCCCGGCAATGATATAGCCACCGTCCATGGTTTGTTGAACTGAATTCCCTGCATCATGACGTTCACCACCATATACCCTTGTCCATAATGTATCGCCATCTGGGTCGGTTTTGATGAGCCAAATATCGTAGGACAACAAATCATTAAAAGTTACTGACTGCCCAACAATAATGTAACCACTATCCGAAGTTTGTTGAACCGAAAAACCATAATCATCCCATTCCCTGGTAAATGCTTTTGTCCAGAGAGTATCAGGAGGTTGGGCAAATAAGCCGACTACCCAGAGTAGTATCATTAACCTTACAAATGGTATTTTTTTGTATTTAACTTTCATCTTTACCTCAGTTTAATTTGGTCTGTTTTAAAATACAACCAAAAAGGAATTATTTTTTGTTGTGGAAATTGGAAAGAATAAATCAAAGATTGTTTCCTCGCTTTTAGATTCATATTCTTTCCCTTTGATAATATAGAACTTTTTAAGATATTGTCAAGAGCAAAAATTGTATTGGTGGTTATAAACTAGTAGAAACAACTCAAGGAGTAACCCCCTGGACTACTTCCTAAGTCCACTGAAGACGGACAAAATTCAAAATTTCTAAAAAGTAATTTATCTTCTCCCTCGAGGAGTTTGTGCCAAAAGGTAGCGGTGCGATTCATCGCACACAATATATAGTGGTCGAATCGACCCGCTACAATATATTGTACGCACCTTCTTGAAAATCATAGTTTTGGCACAAGCTCTTGACGGAAGAGGTAAAGGTGAGAGTGCACCATTTGTATTGAGCTCCCTTTGGTCGCTGGACTATTCGAGTTCATCTGTTTTAATCTGGGAAAATAAGGGGACGCTTCTATTTTTATTGACAAAGCTTTTGTTTTACGCACTCCCCACCCTAACTACAATCCTAAAACTACCCCTAAGTGACCCTTAGAGCCTGAGAAATCTCCCCTACACAGAGGTGTGATTGTCGGAGAGGCATCCTTGCCTTGATTCTTTTAGGTCGGGACTGGGGCAAATCGCCCCGATTTATCGGGAAAGTCCCTCCTATTGCAGAAAAAATAAGGGACATTTTGAGTCAAACTTTTAATAAGGAACCAGCCCCCGAATCTGCTCCCCAGGTTACTTAGGGGGCTACCCCCGAGTCTACCCCCGAA
>JAOUPE010000144.1 GCA_029880025.1 Caldifarciminota bacterium | reverse complement strand
CCAGTTTTGGGGTCAATTGCAACTAGGGCGCCTTGAAGATAGCTGGGAGGGGGTGGCATACTATCGCGGATTGTCAGAGAATCGTAACGCGGCTTGGTATGTTTTAATTTATAATCTTTTTCTAACCTGGTTAGAAAATCTTCCAGGGATTGGTTGGCGAGCCGCTGCATATCTAAATCGAGTGAGGTGTAGATTCTGGCGCCGCTGCGATTGATAAAATCGTATCCATAGCGCTGTTCGAGATATTTTCTTACTTCTTCAATGAAATAGGCTGCTTCATTACGTAGTGGTTGTCTTTGCACAATGCCGAGTGGGGCAGCCATTGCTTCTTCCATTTCCTTTCTCGAGATTTTTTGATGCCGGTTCAGCATCTTTAAAAAGAAGTTGCGTCGTTTTAATAATGCTTTGGGATTATTATTATAATACTCGGGTGCTTTGGGCAGTGCCGCAATCAGGGCGCATTCGGGTAGGGTTAGCTCCTGGACGGGTTTGTTAAAATAGGCATTAGCGGCTGCTTCTACCCCGTAGACCCCTTGACCAAAATAGACGAGGTTTAAATATAATTCTAATATCTCTTCTTTCGAATACACTCGCTCGAGTTGCAATGCCAATAAAGCCTCTTTAATTTTTCGCGCCAGACTGTGTTCAAGCGTCAAAAACATGGTTCGGGCTAATTGTTGGGTAATGGTGCTTGTTCCCCTTGGTGCTTTTAAAGATTTGATACCGTATAAGGTAGCGCCAAAAAGACGAATTAAATCCAATCCCCAGTGCGAATAAAACCTTTTATCCTCAACCGCAATCAACGCATCCTTCAAATATTTGGGCATTTGTTCGAGATGAACCGGCATTCTTCGTTGTTCGTAGAATTCACAGATTAGACGATTCTTGCAATCGTAGACTTTAACCGTGGATGCCGGTTTAAAATTCTGAATCGCTTCCGGTGATGGTAAATCCTTTTGCAAACGAAAGAAACCAGCAATCAATACACCCGATATCAGTGAAATGGTTATGATTAAGACAAGGATGAATACATGCGATTTCTTATGGCTAATCATATGCTCTAATTGTATTAGGACTCGGTTTTATGTCAAGGATGCATGAATAGCATTTAATGCTTTTATTTTTCCATGGGTAGAAATCATCTCGGGAGAGAAATTTTGAATAACTTTAGCAGACAGGTCTTAGTTAGAAGCATCCAGTAACTTTTGCGGTTGAATAATCAC
The DNA here is from genome assembly GCA_029880025.1 of Caldifarciminota bacterium. Classification (GTDB taxonomy): domain Bacteria; phylum Hydrothermota; class Tepidihabitantia; order Tepidihabitantales; family JAOUPE01; genus JAOUPE01. The sequence goes on along the minus strand of JAOUPE010000144.1, from coordinate 3,643 downwards.
CATGATTTAGATTTCTGCCTTTAATCTAAACCAGATCATCAATTACCGGGGCGTCACCTTCAGTTCTAACGATATTGCCATCACTTTTTCTTTTAGAAAAAGTATCGACACAAAATCCGAAATTTCAACCGGGACTTTTAAAAGACTTTTATGAGACTAAGAATCATTTTTTTTCTATAATTCTTTTCCCTTACAAGTCTCGACCAAGTACCGGTTAAAGCTCTTAGCGGACTCTGATGAATTTTAAGATAACTTGAATTTGACTTTACAATATTTTATAGTATAATTAATGTTATTAAATTTCTGCACGGTTTTGCTTCAGTTACAGTTCTAAAGTTATAGGGCATTAACTTTAATGTTCAAACCCGACTGTAATTGAATTAACATACCAAAAAGGAGGTATAATGAAAAAAGCAATACCGTTATTATTAACTATCCTCTTCACACTCGCATTAGCCGGCAATGAATTAACGAATGCCACGCCCAAAATTGATACGAAACCAATTAAACTCTACTATGGAACGATTGGTTCTAATGACTATATTTGGGGAACAACAACAGTTTCAAATCCTACCGATGCCTGGATGTTCCATAGTGAGATGCCTGAACGATTAATGGATAACGCATGTGCGACTAATGGCACACATGTTTATGTAGTCTCAGGATATAATACTACATATCCGACGAGACTCTTCCGACATGCTGTTGGTAGTACGACATGGGAACAACTTACACCGCCGCCAATGAATATCACAAATGGTGGCTGTGCGATAATCGGCGACACACTTTACTATTGCAGTGGTCATACTTATACAGGAACTCCACGCTCGATTGACACCCTTTTCAAATACAGTATTAGTGGTAATAACTGGACTGGCGCGCCTGGTCCATTCACTGGTACGACTTACAACTGGCAGCCATCGATTCTGGCCTGCCAAGGCAAGGTTTACTTTATCAGCGGTTGTAATCAGCCCGGTTCCACTGCTCCAACCACGCAGGTATGGGCTTATACGCCAGGCAGTGGTTGGGCTCAAGTTGCCTCAATGAATCAAGGGCGGGTCTTTGCCGCTGGCTGGGTTTATCATGATACTATCTGGGTGACTGGCGGCAATGCAAATAATGTTGCGCTTACTCATTCTGAATTTTATGACCCAGTTGCTAATGTTTGGACGGTTAACAATTCAATATTCCCAGCGTTACCAGTTGGAGTCTGGGGTGCAGCTAGTGGCATTGTAAGTAATACTGGTTTCGTTTTTTCTGGAGTGAGTCCTGCTGGTGCGTTACGTGATACCACAAATTATTTTGACCATAACACCCATACTTGGTCAACTAACCCATCGGTTCTGCTTAAGGTCTACCGAGGAACCGGTGTTGGCAATGCTGATAATAAAGCAGTAATTTATGGTGGTTCAACTGGCAGCTTTAACGCAACTGATACTTGTCAATACGAATCATTCGGCGGTGGTCTTGACCATGATGTTGGTGTCAACCAGATACTTGCACCGGGCTCGGTGATTCCCTCAACACCGCTGGCACCAAGAGCCGAAATCAAGAACTTCGGCACTAACCCGGAGAGTGACATTCCGGTTTACTGCTGGATAGATTCAGCCGGTACCCGAGTCTATAATCAAAGTTTTACTTATCCAGGACCGCTGGCACCTAATGCTACCGCTGAAGTTACTTTTTCACCTAACTGGACACCGGGTGGAGATGGTGCGACTTATCAAGTGACGATGTTTACTGATTTAAGCGGTGATGAGAATCATGCTAATGATACGATGCGTCAAACAACTACTATTTCTTCTACTGTCTTTAGTGATACTATAATTGTCCGTCGGACTGCACTCGATGCGCCGGTCATAGACGGGCAGATTCGACCTGGAGAATGGAACCCTTCACTGGCTTATGATGTTAGCGATATCGCTGGGCGTTCCGGCACTCCTCGTCCGCCTGGCAGCAGCATTATGTACTTCCTGTATAATGACAGTTTTGTTTATCTGGCAAACGATATTCCAGCAATTGCCGTGAGAGGTAATTACGACCAGTTTGGGGCATATGTTGATGAGGACCGAAGTGGTACGTGGTCGAGGGATTCGAGTGAAGGAAATCATTGGATTGAATACGTTGGCGGAGACTCGGTTGTATTTCGGGCACTACTGAGCACTGCACCGCAAGTCTGGCGTATGCCTGGCCAGTGCCCTGGCTGCTTGAGCGTCAGTAGTACAATCAGCGGTCATCTACAAATTGAGGCAATGATTCCGATTGGGACTGATAAGGGCGACTGGAATATTAGTCCAGGAGATACTGTCGGTTACTTTCAATATACGGCTCAAGCTCCTGGTAACATTTACTGGGGCTGGTGGCCACAGAGTCTGATTATGGCAAACTGGTCAAATCCGGCATATTATGGAACCATGATTTTCAGCCCGACGCCTTCAATTGCCGAAGATGGAAAAATCGACGCTAGTTACAACACATTCTGCAACATCTATCCGAATCCGATTCGAGATTTTGCCCGAATTCATTTTTCGATAGTAAAAAGCGCTAACGTTGAATTAACGATTTACGACATAACTGGAAAGGCAGTCCGAACTTTGATATCTGGTTTGGTTGAACCGGGTAATCATTATGTAAAATGGGATAGAACTAATGATAATGGAGCTCGAGTTGCTAATGGAGCCTACTTCTATCGTCTGACCATAGCGGGTAAATCGTTCGTAGGCAAATCGATTATTCTAAAATAAGGAGCTATTGATATTAAAGGGGCGGCTTTAAGCCGCCCCTTTTTTATTTTGGAATTAATCTTTCACAGCAAATAGGTCATAATCAGAAGTCATAATAACCTTTACTGTCACATAATCACCTGGATTTAGATTTTTGCCTTTGAGATAAACTAAACCATCAATCTCTGGGGCATTTTCTTCGGTTCTGCCAATATAGTCATATCCCCCCTCCTGTCCTCCCCGCACAGGTGGGGGAGGAAAAAGGTGGGTATCGATTAGGACATTTACTTTTTTACCAATTAAATTTTTTAGTCTTTTACGAGAGATATTTTTCTGCAATTTCATTATCTCGTTAAATCGCTCAATCTTTACCTTTTCCGATACTTGATTTCGGAGGCGGTAGGCTGGACTTCCTTTTTCACGACAATAGGTGAAACAACCTAAATGGTCGAATCCGCCTAAGGCGGATTGGCGAACAAAATCTAAAAGTTCAGAGAAATCCTTATCAGTTTCTGAAGGAAAACCGACAATAAAACTGGTCCTAAGGGTAAGTCCCTCAATTTTTCTCAATCTTTCTAAAAGTCTTTCAATATCCTGGCGTTTAACCTTGCGATTCATTTGCTTTAAGATTCGGTCTGAAATATGCTGCAAAGGTAAATCAATATATTTTGCTACTCTGGGAAGTTTAGCTATCATCTCAATCAGGTCATCGGTGAAATGAGCCGGATGGGTATAGAGTAATCTTATCCAGATTATTGATTTGATTCTATTGAGTCGACGCAGCAATTGGGCAAGTCCGCCTCTGGCGGACTCAGGATAAAGGTCTTGACCATAAAGGGTCGTATCCTGAGCAACTAAAATCAATTCCTTTACTCCTGAATTCGCCAACATCCTTGCTTCCTGTTCAATGTCTTCAATTT
>JAOUPE010000370.1 GCA_029880025.1 Caldifarciminota bacterium | reverse complement strand
AAACCGACCACGAATCGAGGGCAAAAGACAATAAGAGCATCTATTATCACAACCATCAGCAATCTTCAAATAGGCATAATGTTTTGGTGTCGAAAGCAATCTGGGTTCAGAACTTGAACAAAGTGTATAAGGCGTTCGAACATAAGTTCTTTTTCTGGTTTTACTCGAGGCAACTTTTGGAATGATATTTAAATAATCAATACCTAAAAATCCATCTACTTCGGGAAATTCTTTTTCCAATGCTTGTTTGTATCTTTGAACCAAACAACCGACAACCAGAACTTTTTGAATCTTATTTTTTCTTTTGTAACTCAGAATTTCTCGAATCTTATTTTTTGCCTCAGCCACCGCTGGTTTAATAAAGGCGCAGGTATTGATTATAACTAAATCAGCATTTTGTATCGAATCGGTTAAAATAAACCCAGATTTAACCAGATGACCGAGGATAATCTCAGAATCGATTAAGTTCTTCGGACAACCCAAAGAAATTACCTGTGCAATCATTTTATTCTAATTTTCTTGGTGGTCTCTGTGGTTAATAATTCTTTTGGCGGTTTGTCAAGTTACTCTAAGCATTTTTGCTTGACCGGTGGCGATGATTTGACCTTTTGAATCTTTAATTAAACTTTCACCAATTATTAACCTGCCATGTTCTTGAACAATCTTGCCCATCGCCTGGATAGTCTCACCGACCGGTAATTTCTTCTTATATCGGACAACCAGTTCCGCGGTTAGTATATCTAATTTTCTTTTTCGGCATGCCCAGGCAATCATTTCATCTAAAATCGTGGCAATGATTCCACCATGAGTAATGTCTTTGAATCCCTCATAGCGCTGCTTAACCGTAAAGGTAGTATGAACTTCATTGGCATCGCCCAAAATATTGAGTTTTAAACCAAACGGATTATCTTTGCCACAGGCAAAGCAGTAGGATGATGATTTAGGTTGCTGGTTAATCTTCTTTTTTGGGTTTTGGGAGTTCAAAGATTATATCGGAAATTTTTTGGTTAAGTTTTACTTTAGAAAGTTCAAAAGTCGAAACCGTGCCTGGTCCCTGGGAATAGGAAAACTGCTGTATCGTATAGTCTTTCGGATTGAGCCAAAGTTCTAAATCAGGGATTAAAGCCAGAGTGTCTTGCGAAACAAGTCTAATATAAAGAAGTTTATCTTCCATACGGGATTCAGAAACGGTTGATTGGATTTTCTCTGAAAAGATATCGAAAGGTGAAAGCCGGGCGGGTAATTCCTGTTCATTTACTTTGGATTCACCCTTGAATTTGAACCAGGCTTTTTTACCCGAAACAATGATAATTTGAGTATCAGGATATGTTACATCTAATCTTAATTTATCCGGTCGCTTTAAATAGAATTTACCATCGAATTGCTGACAAATGCCAAGCGATTCCGAGCAAATTCTTTGGGTGAAGTTTCCCTGTACGGTGTTTACTTTTTCGTAACGCTTCTGGACTTTTTGCCAGATTGTATCGAATTGGGTTTGGGCTAATACAACAAACGTGACAAGAAAAATCAGCATGCTGACTTTTTTCATAGAAAGTAAAGATAACAAAGATATAACACAAGTCAAGTAATCCAATCTTTGGATTAAAGAGGAAAAAAATTTAACCAGGGAGACCACAGAGATTGCAGAGAAACATTTTACCACTGATTAACACCGATAAATACAGATTTAAAAAATCCTAACCGCAGCGATTGCTGAGGAAATTCTCTACGGTTCCTGCCTTTCTATAATTTAAAAAAATTTAATAAAGGTTGATTTGGATAAGTTTAAATGTTGCTTACACCTTGTCTTTTGTGCCAGGCAAGCCAGTAATTTGTAGAAATCTAAATTTCTCCTCTTAATCTCATTGTCCCAAAAAGATTGATGATTTTGTCTTTTAACTTTAATAAGACATCTTCTTTCAATCCTTGTTTTTCCCATCGGCGTATCAGTTCATTCAGAGTCTGCGCTAACTTTTCCGGGTTTTTGCCATAATATTTCTTCAATGCTTTATAACATTCACGGACAAAATCCTTATAGAGCGAAAACAAATGGGTCGAAACCCCTAACTCGCATAAAAGCGTATGGGCTTCAGCTTCAATTCGCTCAATCATTATCCGATACTTGGTAAAGCCGATTGCCATCTTCTCCTGCTTTTCGGTTGGCAACGGCTTTTTCGCTTCGAGCCGTTTAATCTCGGCTCCAATGACCGAATAGATAATCTTCGTAATCTTAAAAAGAAGATGCCGTTGCAAACCAGCTCTTTGATATTTCTCAATAACCATCTTCATTCCTGGTTTATTCAGAGCCGCTAAAAAGTCAAAATGCTCAGAAGCGAATTTCTGATAGGAATTAATTT
>JAOUPE010000081.1 GCA_029880025.1 Caldifarciminota bacterium | reverse complement strand
TTGAACCAGAAGGCAAATCGTCCCCAGCGATGCATGGCAAACAGCTCCTCTTCCCAGGGCTCAAGCGAAGTATTATTTTTATCAATAGTTGTCATTTTCACCCCTTTTATTAATCGATAAATTTAATAGATTTTAATAAACTATCGTTTTCATCCGCTATTCGACAAAATTCATGGTCCAGTTCCTATTCCTAATATACGGATTTTATCATCGGTACCCTTTACAACTGCTACGAATAATTGTTGTATTCCAGAACGTCGGGCTGGTTCTTCCTTGATGAGTTTTAAATAGAATTCAATACAGTATATCCGAATACCCAATGTTGCCTCCGCATCTCCGGTATCCGCCGTATAGGCTAAAGAATCGCCCGGCTGAAATCGGCTGACTTGTAACACAACCAGCGAATCAATATTTTTCTGTTTAGGCAACCAAGTTTCATAATCTGGTCTCGGTCCAAAACCTGCACCTGAGCTATCAGCACTATAGAGCGTTATTTGACATTGTGATAACATCTTATAAGCATCCTGATATTTTTTAGTAGCGATTAATTTATAGTATTGTTGAACCGTCTTGGCATATTCATCCGGTTCCTCAGGTGTAGCCACTGGTTTTTCTTGTGCTGTAGCGAAATTAACGGTAAATAATGATATAACAACCATTAATAATTCAAATACACGAAACATAGCGACCTCCTTTCTTATTAATTTAAACACTTAAAATTTGAATTTATGTCCAAAAAGTATAAGCTCGGATTTCCACGCATCCGGTTTCGACGGTTTCAAATCCATAAACATTTCGATATGACCCAACAAGCCAAATCCAGACTCATAAAAGAATGAAATCGCTTCGACATTGCGGGCAACCGGTCTAACACTAAGATAACGCACTTCCAGCTTTTTAGCCTGTTCAATCGCATGGTTCAATAAGGCTCGACCAATTCCCTTGCCTCGATAGTTCGGAGTAACAATCAGAGGTTCGACTTCTGCTTCCGGTCCGTTTAAAATCAAACCGGTGAGTCCAATCACATCTCCTTTATCTTCAGCCACCCATAATCTTTCCGGACCGACCTGAGCCAGAAGTTTATCAAAATATAAGCCCGGATTATCACCGCCGATGGTCGGGTCATTATAAATCTTCTGGTGATGCTCGGTCAATTCTTTCCATAAATTACGACCGGCATTCAGGTCCGAGGGTTGATAACTTCGGATTTTTATATCATTCATCTATCCTCTCCTCAAATTTTTCCCATAGTATTCTCTTCTTAGAATCGAATAAATCCTTAAATCTTGATACGCACCTTTGACTAATAACTGTTCTCTTAGAATCCCCTCAAAGGTCATTCCAACTTTTTCCAGCACTCTTTTTGAGGCAATATTTTCAACCAAGCAGGTCCCTTCGATTCGATTTAACTTCATCTTCTCGAAGCCAAACTTAATGACTTCATTTACCGCTTCGGTCGTGATTCCTTGATTCCAGTATTTCCGCGCTAATGCATAACCAATCTCGGCTCGGTTATGGGCTGGTCGCCACCAGCCATAACCACAGGTTCCGATAAATTTATTGTTTTCTTTATAAACCAAACCCCATTCGCTCACATCTTGGTTTTTATATTTTTGAATCGCCGTTTTTAAAAAGTCAATCGAATCCTCAATCGATTTGTGATAATCCCATAAAGTATATTTTGTTTCCTCAGGGTCAGAAGCGTATTCAAACAGGTCTTGCGCATCATCTAAAGTCATTTTCCTTAAAATCAAACGCTTTGTTTCTAATTGCGGAAGATTTCCAAATATATCTTCAATTTCCATATTTATTTACAATAGTTCTTTGAAGTAAATTTTCAAGATTTTGTCTTATATCTCAGGATTGCACCGACATTACCCAGTTTGGCTAATACTTCATTTTCTTTCGGTATAAATTCAATATAAGCACCGGTTGCCTTAGCCCTGGTAGTCAGTTTCTCAGCTGTTTCAGCATCTAATGCTTCACTTAAAAGAATCGCATCAACTTGTCCTCTTGCCAAAGCCTGGCTGGTCGGTTCTAATCCATTTACTGCCAGACCGTTCCGCTTCAACTCGGCAACCAGTTTATCCAGCATATTTTGCTCATGATTTCTTTCGGTCTGTTCCAGAATCGGTCGAATCTTTTGCAAAAAATCATTGTCCGAAGCATCCAGGTCCCATGGCACTTTGGCAATCACTTTATTTTCCCAGTCTTTCGGAAATTCCTGCTCGAGCGCAGTTATCATTCTATCTCGACCAGCTATTATAATCCGTTTAATGTTAGATTCTTTAAAGATTTCAATCGCCTCTGCCATGATTTCTTTTGCAAAATGATGAATCTGTTTATCCCGTCTTCGCTGATAACGCATCTGGGACCAGCCGCCGGCTTTAGTCAAATGGTGGATTTTTTTACACATCCCATCCATATCTTCCAGCACCTGTCCTGCTACAATTAAAATCCGGGCACACGCCGCATCAATCATTATCACACCAACCGGCTCGAATTTTTCTAATTGCAAGGCTAAAGGGTGAATGATTGGTCCTTCATCGACCGCTAACAGAGGTTCGGGTGAATGGTTCAGTTCAACCTCCCGAATAAGATTAGCTCCCAGGTCAGCGAAAAAAGCCAGACCCGGGCTATGAATTTTTTCTTGTTTCTTTCTTTTGAAGAAGTCAAACAAAAATGAGATTGAGGTCTCAAAATAGTCTTTTTCCTCTTTATTCAAAAGGGGCAAAAGCCGGGCTGATTCCTTATCGATAAAATGCTTAACCGCATCCCAGCCATTTCTCATGTCTAAATATACCGATAATACGGTTCGCTTGGTCTCAGATAAATGAGCCAGTTCGGTAATTATTTCTTCAGATAACTTCATGTTGATATATTAAAACAAAATATGGGAAGGACTACTCCTGATACTTATTTATATTTTTTCCTATTTAAAGAAATATCTAAATCCAATCCCTCCGTTGAAATCAAATTCAACCTCTGGTGCCAAATCGAGTAAAGGGACAATCTCGACAAAAAAATCTAAAGGCACCCTGGCTGGAATAAAGTTCAAACCGAGCGGGATACGAACGCCGATTCGGCTGTGATGGTCGTCCCACTCGACAAACTTAATCCTGCCGCCAATGCCATAATAAATCGGCAGTTTGTTGAAATCCAATTTTATTAATTCAAAGTTATGGATAATGTAATCGGCGTGCAAATGAATTCTCGCATCATGGTCGCGCGCATCATGGTCTCGGAACGACCAGGCAACTGCGGCATCGACTGCCGTGGTGTAAGTCGTCCAGAGTTTAAAACTCAGCCCGGTCGGGTCACCCAGAATGATTCCGATGCCAAAACCGCTGTCCTGTGCTTTAACCGTGACGAACCAAAACAGGACGATTAGTATTGAGATTATAATTACTCGCTTCATATTAGACCTCCTTATTAAAGTTAATTAAAATTTCTATTTTAAAGTCTTTCTGATTTCGGCTAAATTGGCTTTGGCTTTACAATCCTTTGCCAAGAACTTATTCAGTAATTCGCATGAGTAATCAACGCAATGCGCACAATTTTGAATCTTTCGTCCTTTGCCGCATTTCCTGATTTCACACACTTGGCAGTAATTAAAAACTTGTTCGGATTCGGTCAAACATCCAAAGCAATTAATATCTTCGGGTTTAAGATTAGCCTTATATTCTTTATTCCACAATTCTGCTACTTTTCTTCGCTCGATATCGTCATTCTTTTGAGTAGCGATAAGTGCCGGACATTCTGAACAATTAATTCCACAGAACGCAATCATTTTATCCATCCTAACATCTCATTTCAATTAGTTTAAAAACTATAGCCTAAACCGAGATTAATTGAGGCTCCGCCAATATTAAGCTTTTGATATTCGGTTTGAGTATTTCTATCAACGTCTTTGATTTTCCAATCGCCTTCAATCAGACTATATCTGAACTCGCAATTAAGAAATATATCATGATAAATAAAAGCATTGAAACCGCTTAAGAAATGGATACCCAAAGGTTTTGCCGAACCTTTTAGCCAATATCGAGTCAGCACTTCATCCCGCCACATCCAATGTTTTGTTTCCCATTCGGCAAAATAGATTCCTAAACCTAAGCCAAGATAAGGAATCGTTCGGGAATCAGGAATCTTTATTTTATAGACTGAGCTTAAGGTTATCGGAAAAATATTCAGCCGGTTTTCGAACATATCTCTACCATAGATATGATTCAAATCAATCCTATTTTCTTGCAGCAGACGAAAACCGCCAGCCAGCATCAATCCCCAATTTGAAAAATCATAATTAAAATGAAGATTAACATCTGATCCAGTACCAAATCCAGAAACTATGACACCTTCCTGGGCTTCGGTTGATTCGAAGTATACTATTCTAAAACCTTTAATTTGAGCATCTAAGGGCGTGAATGGTCCGATTCGGATACCGATTGAAAAAGTTTTATCTTCAGCTAAAGCTTGAGACACGAAAAGAAGATTTCCTAACCAAACGAATCCAAGGATAAGATAACTGATTCGCCTCATCATCATTTACCTCCTTTTTAAAATTTACTCAGCCAAAAGATATATTTGAATGGTTGAAAGATAATACCGGTTAGGTCGCCAATCACTTGCACTTTGCTCAAGTCAACTTGATTATAGAACAATTTATCTTCTTGTCAAACCATTCGTTAAAGAATGCTGAAAAATTCATTAGCGGTCTTGATTTCGGCGATTTCTTAACGATGCCAGCGATATGGATTAGATTGATAATGTCTTAATACCAAAAAGAAGATTCAGTCTTAACCGGCTCCTTGCCATTTCTCAGTAACCATCTTCATTCCTGCCCAGCACTTATTTTAATAATGAATTAGACAGGCGTCGCTTAAGATGTGTTTAGGTATACGTAATACATAAAATAAGTGCTGGGTCGCATCCCGTTGAATTTTTCTTTGGGTTGGTGGCGGATAGACTTGAGCAATCATCTTTTCATGTCTCAGCTTAAAATCTATCTTATCCAGTTCCTTAAAAAACTCTACCCAGGACGCACCACAGGCTCGTAAAAAAAGCATGATTGTTCCAATTGGCGGGTTCTTGATTCGCCCTTTTTCCAAATGCGAGATATAACCCTTTCCTGATTTTAGGGACAAACCAATTCGTTTAGCCACTTCGGTTTGTGACAAATTTGCTTTTTGTCGAACTTTTATTAAAAGTTTTGCTATCTCTTCGGTATATTTTGCTATTTCTTTAGGCATCATTAAGTCATAAAAAGTATATTATTAATATACCTAAAATCAAGCAAAATTTTCTTCCAAGTCGTCTCTCGTCAATCGCTTATCGTATTTTCGTCAATGGGAGGGGGTACCGTCTAGGGGGTGGTCTCCTAAGTAGACTCGGAGGCAGACTCGGAAGTTGACTCCGGATTAGACTCAGGGATAGACTCGGAAGCAGACTCAGGAACCGACTCCGGGGCAGACTCGGTAACAGACTCAGGAGCAGACTTCGGGGCAGACTCGGAAGCAGACTCGGGAGCAGACAGGGGGGTAGACCCCTAAGCAGCCTGGGATACAGACAGGGAGGCAAACACATATCAACATCTTAAAATCAAAAGCTATGTTTTGTGGCTAAAATTTTCGGTCCAGCACACATTTTTTAATTTTTTCTAATAGGTCTTTATCCAATTTTCGGTCCAGTCCGCCTGTGGCGGATTGAAACACCGATTTTATCCAGAGTCCCTTTTATCGCATTTTCCAAAGCTACTAATGTGATGTAACTGAAATAACTTGACAATCTGGTCGTAAGAAACAACTATCACCTGAGACTATCGGGCAAATCGTCAATCAGACGTTGAATACAAAACCGGCAACTGCTACACATTGGAGTACACGCACCATGCCAACGCCCAAAGGGTATCTCATATGACGGTTCAAAGGATTTGGAAGCAGTATGGGTTACAACCCCACCGGCTTGAACGGTTCAAATTGTCTCACGACCCTCGGTTTGCCCAGAAGGTACAAGATGTTGTAGGACTTTATCTTAACCCTCCGGACAAGGCTTTGGTTTTGTCCGTAGATGAGAAGAGTCAGATTCAAGCTTTGGCGCGGATGACACCAATACCTACGGCGTGGGACGTTTAAAAGTGTTAAGGAACTAATTCGGGCGATAGAGGAGTATCTTGCACACTATAATCAGACTCCAAAGAAATTTATCTGGACCAAGACAGCGAGTATGTTCTTGACCAAGATCAATCATTGTAAAGAAGCGTTAGTTACACCACACTAGCTAATACGCCCTGGCTCAAATTCCGCCACGATTTAAAAAACACTGGAAGATTCGGAGGACCAAAAAGACGTTAGCAAGTATAACTATATTGGTTGCTCAGGAGGCGACCTCGTAAATAGCCTCCTAAACCTAGGCGACCCACCTAAGCAACCTAAGGTGTCACCCTCAGAACTAGATGGTTCCCTAAGGAAAATTTAATATAAGATATTAAAAATCAGAGACATAGAAGAAATTATTGATCAATTCGAGCGTTACTTATAAATAATATTTTTCTAAATATCGTATTGAACAAATAAAATAATTAGTTGACAATTCTAAAAATTAAGTATATTATAAACTTAGATAAAATTCTCGAATACGCAAAAAGAGATTAACGATAGAATATCTTTTAAAAATCATATATTCATAGACTTAGAACTCGACCGAACCTGGAATTAGTTTGAATAATTCAGGAATGGGGTGAAAATGAAAAAATCAGTTAAACCATTTGCAATTATTCGGTATAAGCAAGGTTTTCATCCTATCGCATCAAATAAAATTCTATTTAATTCCTTGTTTCAAAGAGGATTAATTAATATAGATATATTCAATATTGAACGATTATTTGGACTTGAGTTGGAAAATGTTTAGTGAACTTTTAAAAATCACAAGTTTGATATTGCCGTTATCGTTAATTATTGGTGGTTTTTTGCTTGGGCTAATCTTTGATAAAATTATTCTTAGGAGAATTCGAAAGTTAGCGACAAGAACTAAATGGGAAGGCGACGAAATAATCATCTCTTCGCTTCGGCGGATGCCGATAGTCTGGTTCGTTTTGGCTGGTTTTTATGCAGCAATTCCTAATCTCCAAATCAGTCAGACTCTAACCAGCACGCTTCATAAAATTCTGATTGTGGTCGCAATCATTTCAGTAACCTATGTTTTGTCTAAGATTGCGGTCGGCTTCGTCAGATTGTATGCGATGAAGAGTGAGGGAATTATATCGTCAACCTC
>JAOUPE010000080.1 GCA_029880025.1 Caldifarciminota bacterium | reverse complement strand
CTTGCCATTTCCATGATTTCATCATAGTATTCGTAAAATGGGTTTTCCGCTCGATTGTAACACATCCATTCAATCACCAGGGCTCCCCCGCGGCTCACCACCCCGGTCAATCTTTTAGTGCGAAGTAAAGATTCAACATTTTTCTTGGTAATTCCACAATGGACGGTAACAAAATCAATGCCGTCGGCAAGATGTTTTTCGACCGCTTGCAAAAAATCCTTGGGTTTAAGTTCGACGAACGATTTATGCTGCTGCTTCGCGGTTACCGCCGCCTGATAAATCGGCACCGAACCTACCGGTATCGAAGATTTATCAATGACCGCACGCCGTATCCGGTCTAAATTGCCACCGGTCGAGAGGTCCATTACCGTATCGGCACCAGCCTCAATCGCCGCCTTGAGTTTCGCCAACTCAGTTTTAAGTGATACAATATCGGGCGAGGTTCCAATATTCGCATTCACCTTAACTCTCAAACCCTGACCAACTGCGACCGGTCGCATTTTTCGTTTTTGATTTCCTAATAGGACAATCGTGTTATTCTTCAACCCGCCTTGGAGATGAGCAACCGATACGCCTTCTTCGGCTGCAACCGAACGTAATATAGAAAGCGAGAAACCAACCGAATGTTGGCTTGCTACACGATTAACGCCTTTACGGTTCATTGCCATTCCCCAATATCGTCTAAAGCTAAATAAAGTTCTTCCTCTGATTTAATTCTTACTAAAACCTTGCGGTTGAAAATGTCGATACCCAAGACCTTTGCCTTACCCTGTTTGGTTTCCACGGTTGACCCAATTCTGGGAAAAGCGGTTAAGGCTTCGGTGTAGAGTTCCTCCTCAAATCTTAGACAGCAGCATAGTTTACCACAATAGCCCGATATTTTATTCGGTTCAACAAAGAGATTCTGCTGTCGTGCCATCCGCAAATGGACCGGTCTCATTTCACAAAGAAAGATGCGGCAGCACAACTCGTTGCCACACGGACCCAAGCCACCTAAAAATTTAGTATATTCTCTAACCCCGACATTCTTTATTGCCACACGCCGATGCAGCGCCGATGCGATGGTTCGATGGAAAATTCGAAAGTCCTGGTGTATTTCTGAGTAGATGTAGAAACAGATTTTACTGCGGTCGAAACGAAAATGGGCATCGATCGGTTTAATCTTCAATTTGAATTCATCCAGCATCTGACAGAATATTGCAAAACCCTCTTTTGCTTCTTGTTTCAGTTGCTCGTGCAGTTTGATATCATCGGCGGTCGCTTTACGTAACACTATGTTTTTGACATCATCGCCGGTATCAATATGTCTTATCCTTCCCAATTCTTCGCCTTCAAGGTCTCGGACCACAACGTGATCACCCGGCGATAAATCGTCAATTTCCGGCAAAATAGCCCATTCTCGCTTAAACTGGTGGATTTCCAAAAACGCGATCTGCCGATTCATTCTTTTATAATCTCTTCAATATCAATATATTTCTCCCAGTTCGGATGATTCCTCTCTTCCCGTGAGTTTGAGTAAATAAACTGTAAATAACCGTCACCATTAATATCGATGAAGATAAATTTTAAACCCTTTTTATAATAGCGCCACCGTTGCTGAGGATTAGACTGCTCGGTCATCGGCAAATCTTCAATTTCATCGGGCGGACCATATTTTATATAGATACGACCTCGGTCGGTTTCCGGTCCTTTCTTACCACCGAATCCAAATTTAAGGTCGGCGGTTTTGATTCGTGAAAGGAATTCCGAAAAATCATGTTTTGCCCAGAATCTTTCAAGGAATTTCTCTTTACCTTCCTTGGCTAATTTTCGGAATTGTCGCATCTCGGTTTCGGTCGCTAAAAACTGTATGGATTCATAATAATGTCGTTCTTCTTCACTCACCGGTTTTTCCCCGGTTGCCTTTTGGCTTACGACTGCCGGGCTAGCAATAGTGAGTCGTTTATACCCGGTCGCCTCATTTCCGGTTGATAGGTCCTTTAATCGAACCGAAACAAAATAGGTATCAGGGCGGAATCCTTTGGCACTCAGCGCAAAGGTCATTGGTATATTAGCATAAAACTTTCTACTTTTCTCTGGGGTAAATGTTTTTACCGGAACCCGGTTTTGGTCTAAGATTCCGTATGCCAGCTCATAAAACGAAGAATCTGGCACCAGATTGTAAATCTCAAGATAAACATTGATTTGGTCGTAAGCAAGACCGAATTGACCGCTGGGATTGGGCATGACCAATAGACCACATTTATTGAATTTCCCTTCGCCCGTATCCGAGGCGATCAGGGTTGCCAGTTCAATATCACTCAAACTGGGTGCATCCGAAAAATCCTTAATTTTCAAGGTATCCGAATATGAACCAATTCTAATTTTTCCCCCAGGTGTCACACTATTAAGATTCAAATTTAAAAGATAGGTTCCGGGGCGGGCAAAAAAGATGACATTATCAACCATCGTCAAATCTCTTTCTTGCGCTAGTTTGAACGATGGTAATATGACCCGGCGGAATGCCGAATCCGACACCGAATCTAAACTGGTAAAGCTGTGGATTGAATAATCAACCCGCAGCTCAGCAAAAATCGTGTCGTTTTCGACTCGATAGCTTAATTCACGATAGGGTATTGAATAATAAAGTTCAACCAGATTGATATCTTTCCCATAGCGGAAACTGGCATAATCAACATCAAATGGCAAAGCCGGCACAAAAATAAGCGCTAAAAACAAAAGCATATAAAATAATTTTAAATGCGGCACCGCTTTCATCGTATCAAATCCGTACTCAGTTTATACTCACCAAATCCTGAGACATCGACAAAAATGAAACGAAGATTGGAATTATAGTAATACCAGATCTCATAAGCCTGGGTAGAACGTTCGAACGGATTAGATTCGATATTGTCGGGTGGACCGTACTTAACATAGATTCGAGCCCGGTCTGATTTATAACCACGGTCACCTTTACCAAATTGTTTTTTACAGTATTCGATACGCTTAAAATACTCTTCCATCACTTCATTCGCTTCGGTCGTAGGTGTCGGGTCTTTAGACTGCCAAAACTCCTGCCAGCGCCGCAGTCGTTCCGAAGCAGGAGCTTTACTCAAACGATGCATCTCCTCTTCGGTCGCAATATATATCAACTCATCGATTTTTTCTAAAAATTCTTTGGTGGAAAGATAAAAAGGGTTAATAATCGTAATTTCGGTTTTTCGCTTGGCTGGCTTGGGTTCGGATAAACTTCTAACCCTTAGTTCATAGTTACCACTTTCCAGTTCGGAAAAGTTACTGAGGGGCAACCAAGCCTTATATTCATTAATCGCAATCTGCTTCAAGCATCGAGTACTATTTGGTGCCAGAACGTATTCGGCTAAGACTTTATTTCTCTTGATTATTTCAATGGCACATGATTCTTTTTCCCTGGCGGGCGAATAAAATTCCCAATAGACCTCAACCGTATCGGTTCCGGCATAAGATCGGTTAGGATTCAAGTCACCAAATTTACTGAGACGCAAATCACTCAATTTTCCCGGCACATCAAACTTAAAAATAAATCTACTCTGCCGGGTTGAATTCATATCTTCAATTAAAACCGAACCATTTAAATTTTCTTGCTTTGGCTTAGGCACCAGCAGGTTAAATTGGAACAGATCGTAACGGTCGGTCTGTTTGGATTGGTCATAATTTATAACCGTCACTTCCTTTTCCCAGACCTCACCGGCAATTGGTTCGTTGCCCTGACCCATCACCTGAGCCGTAATCAAGTATCGTCCAACAAATGAAGAATCGCGCAATTCAAATACTAAATCCGAATAAGGAACCTGAAAGTAAAGTTCGAGTCGCATTGCTTGTTCCGATTCCTTAAAAGTGGCATGGTCAAAAAAGAGATTTAAGCCGGCACTGCCTTCGGCTAACACTTGGACCGGGTTGACGTTTAGGATAAGTAATAAAATATAAACCAGCATTTCTTCATTAATTTTTAATAGTTTAGTTCAAATCAGCCAAAAGTCAACTCCAACAAAGGGGGATTCGCCTTTGAATCTCCAAAGAAATTTAACCACGAAAACACGAAAAGCACGAAAGAATTCACTATCTTTTTCGTGTTTTCTAAATTTCGTGCTTTCGTGGTTATCCGAAAGACAAGGGATGAGGAGAATGAGGGGTTTCCCTTCATTCCAGTTGTGAGTTTTTTAAACTTAAGCCTCGGAACTATTTTAATTTATAGGCAAGGCAAGAACTCCTTTGGGTCTGAATAATTTTTTCAATCGCCTGCCGCGCCAAATTAAACATCTGCATATAATCGTCTAAGGTAAATGGTATCCTTTCGGCGGTGGCTTGGATTTCGACGATTCTGCCGGATTCGGTCATGACTAAATTCATATCCGTGTCTGCCTTGGAGTCTTCTTCATAAACCAAATCCAAAAGTATTTGACCATCGACAATACCGACGCTGGTCGCTGCCACATTTTCGACAATCGGATTCTTTTCTAATAACTTCTTATCGAGCAAGTTCTTCACTGCCTGGGCTAAGGCACAGAATCCACCGGTCAGTGATATTGTCCGGGTGCCACCGTCCGCCTGCAGGACATCACAGTCAACAATTATCTGATTCTCACCCAAGGCGTACAGATCACATACCGCACGCAAGGAACGACCAAGAAAGCGCTGAATTTCTTGGTTTCTGCCTTTAACTCGACCTGTGGTCGATTCTCGAATCGTTCGTTCTTTAGTACTTCTGGGTAAAAGGTTATATTCGGCGGTAATCCAGCCTTGACCCGAACCGACTAAGAATGGCGGTACTCTTCGTTCGAAAGTTGCGGCGCAAAGGATTCTG
Source organism: Caldifarciminota bacterium (assembly GCA_029880025.1). Lineage (GTDB taxonomy): Bacteria > Hydrothermota > Tepidihabitantia > Tepidihabitantales > JAOUPE01 > JAOUPE01. The sequence continues at coordinate 2,480 of JAOUPE010000080.1, read as the reverse complement.
GTATCCCCGGCATTAATCAGGCAAGAACCTTCAGCAAATTTAAGGCAGCCAAGCTCGATTTTAATTTCTCGAATTTGGTCAGAAGCTCTTCCATCCAGTCTGGTTAACATTTTTATCCCTTCTACTCGGCAATCGAAGCCCGCAGCACAAATGGAATCGGCTCACCCAAAAATCTCTTACCAATTTCCATAAAGTTTGGCGTCAAATCCGAGAGGTAGAACCGGTAATTAGGCTTTCGATTCTGGTTTCGGCAAATACCCGTTTCGGCAAGGATTTTTTTTGCCTCCCGCGCGGTTGCAGTTGCCGAATCAACTAAAGTAACCTTTTTAAGCACTCTTTTCATCATACTCTTGAGTAATGGATAATGGGTGCAGCCTAAAAGTAAAGTATCAATCCCTTCATCCTGAAATGATAGCAAATAAGATTTGGCAACGAGTATTGCGATATCATTATCCACCCAACCTTCTTCAACCAGCGGCACAAAAAGTGGGGTACTTTTAGCGACAATCTCAACATCGCTACCCAATTTTTCTTGTCTTGCGACTTCTCTAATCACTCGTTCGTAAGTGCCAGCCATGATAGTAGCCTGGGTGCCAATAACTCCAATCCTGCGATTTTTGGTGGCGGCAAGTGCTGCCCGCGCCCCCGGAGCAATCACGCCTAATATCGGGACCGAGAAATTTTTCTTGAGCTCGGGCAGGCAGACCGATGAAACCGTATGACAGGCAACGATTACCAGTTTCACTTTACGGTTAATCAGGAAACGGGTATCCTCAACCGCAAACCGAGTTATTGATTCCGGTGATTTTATACCATAAGGCACACGTGCCGTATCACCAAGATAAATAATATCTTCATTCGGTAATACTCGTTTTAAAGCCCGAACCACGGTCAAACCACCGATACCAGAATCAAATACTCCGATCGGTACCGATGCTTTACTTTTCGCCATATTTCTTTTCGAACTCGGTGATATATTTTTTAATTCCCAGAAAGACGCCGTTGGCGATCTTTTCTAAATAATCCCTTTTTGCCAAAAGTTTTTCTTCTGCCGGATTAGAAATGTATCCACATTCCAGCAGAACCGCCGGCATAAAATTCCCGCGCAGCACATAAAAATTGGCTTGCATCACACCGCGATTGGGCATGCGCACCGCTCTTACCGCCGCATCCTGGATTGTTGCCGCCAATTGTTGTGATTCCAATAAAAATTCACTTTGCGCTAAATCGGAAAGAATAAGACTTAAGTCATTGTTAGTAATTGGATTAGTATCGTTAACTTCTAATTCAATTGCCGCATTCTCTCGTGCTGCGACGGCTCGTTCCCAGTCGGTTTTTGCTTCGGAAAGAAAATAGGTTTCCAGACCTCGTTTGCTGAGATCCCGCACCGCTGCATTGCAATGGATTGAAACGAATAAATCAGCATTTGACAATCGAGCAAACTGAACCCGGTCCGAAAGACTGACATAACGGTCATCGCTACGGGTGAGAAGTACTTTCAAACCAATCGATTCTAATTTTCTTTTTAGGGAAAAGGCAACCGTTAAATTAGGAATCTTCTCTCTTAACCCTTTCTTGCCGATTGCTCCCGGGTCAATACCGCCATGACCAGGGTCAAGGACAATCGTCGAAATCTTCTTTTGCGGTCGGGCATAACATTTAACCAAAAGTCCATCCAATGTCTTAATCGTTCTATGGTCACAGGGTCTTTCAAAGAACAAAGCGACTAACGTCCCACTTTTACTTCCTAACACGACATGTTTAACAATCCCTTTTGGTTTAACTTCCTTAATTTCGGAAAGTGCCTGAAGATAAATCCGGTATTCTAAAGAAGAAAGCACTTCGGTTTCATATAATACCGTGGTATCAACCTTAATCGATAAAATTGTCGTATCTTTAATTTGGGACAGAACAATTGATTCAACGATTGGCACCTTGGGTTGAGGCAAAGCAAAAACTTCGCCCAAGATGAATACCGGCACCAATACCTCGTTGTTCATAATCTGTATCGGGAATGGTGAAGCAACCACTCGATTATTCACAATCACCGTATCCGAATTCACGGTAAAAATAATTTCCCAACCTTTTTTAGGAACTGCGCCTTGAGCCGAAGAATCAGCCGGGACAAGCGCTATCCATTTATCTTCGATTTGCCAAATCTTACCCTGCAATATAGTGGTAATTTTGCAAGCCGAAACATACTCGATGTCGCTAATTTCAATCGTCTCAATCAACTTGTTACTAATCTGGATTGACCTTGCCGCTGCTTCATTTGATATTAATATAAAGAAGCCAATAATTAAAAATTTAATTATATTTTTCAACATTTTAATCATCTTCTGCGTTTTTCCATCTGTCTTTCTAATCGCGCCAAATCTCTTCGTTTAATCTCTTCCCGCCGGTCATAGACCTTTTTACCCCGACACAACCCTAATTCGACTTTGGCGATGCCCTTAGCATTAAAATAAATCTTCAAGGGA
>JAOUPE010000079.1 GCA_029880025.1 Caldifarciminota bacterium | reverse complement strand
CCAGCGACCGATTAGCCCTTGGGTCAATGCCCCGATACCAAGAACGATAATTAGGAATATAATGAAGCCGAAAATTGATAGAACCGGCGCCGGTAACCGACTGAGCAGCGGATGATAGGACAATAAGGGACGAAAGATTGCCCCTAAATACGATATAAAGAAATAGAAGACAAAGATAGTGATACCGAGCGGAACGATTGTCACCAAACCGGTGACGAATAATCTTTTAAGCTGATTCATATTCTACCCTAAGATTTAAAATTTTTATCACAAATAATTTATTTTACCCTAAGGGTTTGGCGTTCTTAATTACTATCCGGCGAACAATCTAATTACTCGACCCACCGTATTCGGCAGCGAGCCTGGGCAACCTTGTCAACCTCCTTAGAATAACGGTCCATCACTTCTGCGCCAAATGCTATCGGGTCAATCTTATAATCAGCCATGCCTTTGGTTTTAACCGGGGTATCGTTTTGACCAATGATATTCACCCCGACATAAACCAAAGATGAAACCGGAGACGCGGTAGCAGTAGAAATTGCCAATTTAGTCTCATTATCGTAAAGTTCGGTTCCGATTCTCGTCACCCGCAAATTTGACATCTTTTCATTGAGCAATTCTTTAATTATCGCAACTAAAAGATACTGTCGCAAAATCGCCTTCTCTAAATCGACGTCAAAGTGTTCGGCAATAAAATGGAGCATTTTGGATGAGACGTATCGTTTAGATGATTTCAAGTCCTCTAAATCAACAATCTCCTTCAAGGAAACATCATAAGCGCCAATAAAAGCAACAATCGAATCACCGGTTACCCCGAACGTATCATAAGCAAAAAGCGAATGTAATTGCTCGCCGGTATAGACAATTTCTTCTTTTATAAACCTTGTCCGCATTTTTTGTTATTTAAATTTACAATCTGCAGAGAATATATCAAGCCTGATTTACCGATGACTCTGCAGGCTTTTTCTAAGCAATGATTATTTGGCATAGTCTTGCTCGGTTGCAGTAAAAGTTTCCACTAACCCGGTCTGGAGCAGTGCGTTTCGCACCTGTTGGAAAAAGTCAATTGCCGTATCGGTTCGATAGTCAGGATAGGTCCAAGCCAGAGGTTCAAACTGCTTGTTGCGATAGATAAGCGTCACCTCGGCAAAAATCCCCTTACCCAGATAAATCCGGTGATAATAGTTTTTGGTCGTCGCCAGAACCAATTTGGCAAGGGTAAGAATCCCTGGGTCAAGGTTGATTCGCCTTCTTCGATTAGTATCAAGAAATTCATTTTCGATTTCCATTGTCCAAAGTTTCATTTCGGTCAACCGAGCCAAGGCGATTGGCTGGTCAAAACCAATCCATAGCCGCAGTAAATTTTTACCCATTTCTGCTTCATAGTAATCAGTAAAATCGAAATCAATCACCGGACTCTTATGTTCAATCGAACCCAATTTCTTTTCTAAAAGCCTTTGCGCCGAATCCACGATATCCAAAGCTTGGGTTATAATACCGACAATCGCCTTTCCCGGTGAAGGAATTTTTAAATCAGCCATGTCATTCGGTTGAAGTCTTTTCCAGTTTTACCGATTGGGTGGTATCGGAAAAAACATTTTTGCGGTTATCCTTTTCTTTGGTATCGAAATTAGTAGTCGCATCAAAAGCCTGGCCCGGTTTAGTCGCTACCTCATCATCTTCATTGGGTACGGTAACTTCATCATCAGACATTGTTGTCGGTTCCCGATGTTGAAAAAGGAATTCTTCGAGGTCCTCTTTACGTGGCAAGTCATCAAGATTATTCAATCCAAAATATCTCAAAAATTCCTTGGTACTTCGATAGAGGAATGGATGACCCGGTCGTTTGGCTCGCCCCTCAATCTGGATGAGCTTTCGCTCAAGCAGCGTCATTATCGGTCCTGATGAATCGACCCCGCGCAGCTTTTCGATTTCGGGTTTGGTCACCGGCTGTTCGTAAGCAATGATGGCTAAAACTTCCAAACTCGGTTTTGACAATCGAGTGCGATGAGTGTGTTGAAAAAGACTTCTAACCCATTGTCCATATTCGGGTAGGGTATAGAATTGGTAGCCAGAGCTAATTTGATGGATGCGAAAGGCACGTCCGGTTGCTTCGTATTCCTGGTTCAAGGTATCGATTGCCTGAATGATTTCGGCTGGGGCTTTGCCAAGGATTTGAGCCAGACGGCTGAGACTCAACGGTGCATTTGCGGCAAAAAGCAAAGCCTCAACAATCTCTTTTGTCATCTTTTCCTTTTTTCTACCAATCCAAAACGGTCAAGCAAAAGGGCAATAGCCGGTTTCAGGTATTTTTGATTAAAGTAGCAGGTGATTTTCGATTCGGCAGTAGAAAACGCATCGGTATGAACGCCGACCTTCTGCAGCGCATTGAAAAGGGTCGCAATAATTTTACTGTCACTTCCAATACCCGGACCAACCAAGGAAACCGAGCCAAGATTTTGCTGGGTCACTAATTTTTCGGCTTTCAATTTTACTCTAATTCGAGCTAAGACTTGTTTGGCTTGTTTAAAGGCATGCTCAGGAATGATAAACGACAGGTCAAACCGATGGTCAACCGGTACCCCATGAGCGAAAAAGACCAAAGGTATCTTGGCTTGAGCCAATTGGGATACTGCCTGGGAAAGACAGCGGTCTTTCTGGGGCACTGCGATCAAAGTGAAACGGCATAAGTTCGCAGCATGAGTTATTGCCCGCACCAATGGTTTTTCTAATCGCCTGGTTTGCTTAATCATGGTTCCTTCTCCTCTATCCAGGATTGATTTTATTACCAGATTCAAATTGTATTTTGCGCCGAGCGCACAGGCTCGGGGATGCAAAACCTGAGAACCGGAAATAGAAAGTTCGGACATTTCATCGTAGGAGATAGCCGGAATAGTTTTCGCATCCTGGAATTGCTTAGGGTCTTCACTAAAAACTCCACAAACATCTTTATAGAGTTCACAACGCTTGGCACCGAGACGGGCAGCCAGTGCTACCGCTGTGATGTCCGAGCCGCCCCGGCCCAGGGTAGTAATCTCCCGACCAATACTGACCCCTTGGAATCCGGCTACCACTGGAATTTTTCCCGATTTCAAAGCCTGCTGTAATCGGTCACCCTTTATCTTTAAAATTCGAGCGTCGGTATGATTTTCGTCGGTAACAATACCGACCTGAGAACCGGTAAAGGATATCGCATCACAACCCAATTCGGCTAAGGCAATACAGAGTAACGCAATCGACTGACGTTCGCCCGCGGTAAGAAGCATATCGAGTTCCCGTTTCGGTGGTTTTCGTGAAATTTGTCGTGCCAGTTTAGTAAGCCGGTCGGTCTCATCGCTCATTGCCGAAACTACAACTACGATATCAACGCCTGATTTTTTGGTCGCTGCAATCTTTTGCGCTACTGACTTGATTCTTGCGATATTGGCTAAAGCACTGCCGCCAAATTTTTGAACGATTAGTGCCATCGGTTCAGACGCATGATTGCTTGTTTAATTTTTGATTCGGGAACCACCAGAGCAAATCGTATAAAGCCTTCACCGTATTTACCAAAACCGATACCGGGCGCAACCATTATTTTGGTTTTAGCCAGGAGCTGGCGCGTAAAGGTTATTGAATCAATCTTGTCTTTTATCTTTGCCCAGACAAAAAAGGTTGCCGCCGGCTTTTTAATATTCCATCCGGTTCTTTGTAATCCCGTAACCAGTGTATCCCGTCGCCTTCTATAAAGGGTTCGAATCGATTTGGCAAAACTACCAGTTTTCCGCAAGGCGAAAATCGCGGTTTCCTGAATCGCCGAAAATGGACCAGAATCGGTATTCTGTTTAATCTTCAACATCGCAGTAATCAGGTTCTTGTTACCAACCACGAAACCAATACGCCAACCCGCCATATTAAAAGTTTTGGAAAGAGAATGAAATTCGACGCAGCACTCTTTAGCACCATTAACCTGCAGGATACTTGGTGGCGGCGAATCAAAATAGATTTCCGAATAGACGTTGTCATTTAAGACATAAAATCCTTCACGCTGTGCCAGGGCAACCAATTCCTTGTAAAATGAGAGTGGTGCAACGGCGGCGGTCGGATTATTCGGATAGTTGATGCATATCAATTTAATTTTTTGATTTCGGAGTCTTGATAAATCAGGCAAATAATCGTTTGTTTCGAGCAAAGGTAATATGCTGGGTACCGCCCCGGATAATAACGCCTGATTCCGGTAGATTGGATAGGAGGGGTCAGGAATGCCAATCTTGTCGCCGTATCCAACCACCCCCCAGATTAGATGACCAACCCCTTCCTTGGATCCGATCAGCATACAAACTTCTTTTGCCGGGTCGAGTTTAACCCCGAATCGACCTTGATACCAATCGGCTACTGCAACCCGCGCCGCAATCATTCCTTGATAAGTGGGATAGCGGTGATATTCTGAATTTTGTAACGCTTTTATCATCGCCTGAACAATCGGCTTCGGGGTGGCTGAATCTGGCCCGCCTTCGCCAAAATCAATAACCTCGCCTTTAGTTTTTTGTTTCAGCTCATCCAGTTCGGCAAAAAGATAGGGAGGAATCTTTTTCAACCTTTGGGCAAAGCAATCCATCGCTTTAGGTTTTAACGAAAATTAAAGAAATGTCAATAAGATTATCCAAATTTTCCGAGCAAAAAATCTTCGGTTCTTTTGTCTTTCGGACTGGTAAAAATGTTTTGGGTTTTGCCAAACTCAATCAATTCTCCCAGCAGCATAAAACCAGCAAAATCCGAGACGCGGGCTGCCTGCTGCATATTATGAGTGACGATGACAATCAAATAGTCTTGGGCTAAGTTGCGCATCAGTTCTTCAATACGTAATGTTGCAATTGGGTCTAAGGTCGAACATGGTTCATCCATTAACAAAACCTCGGGTTCAACCGCCAGCAGTCGAGCAATACATAAGCGCTGCTTTTGTTCATCGGTCAGAGTTAAAGCATTGGTTTTTAACCGGTCTTTTAATTCGTCCCAGAGATGAACTGCGTTTAAACTCTGTTCCACCTTCTCGGCCAGAACCCTTTGACGATTTTCACCATGCACTCTTGGACCATAAGTGATATTATTAAAAACCGACAAAGGAAAAGGATTAGGTCGCTGAAAAACCATGCCCACCCTTTTCCGCAAGCTAAAAATATCTATTTCATAAATATTTCTGCCATCCAGCAAAATCTCGCCGTTAATCTGTGAACCATCAATCAATTCATTCATTCGATTCAAGCTCCGCAAAAGGGTCGATTTACCACAACCCGAGGGTCCGATGATTGCGGTTATTGTCTTATCCGAAATGTTCATACCGACATTGATGAGAGCGTGAAAATCTCCGTAATAGACATTTAAATTGGCAATTTCGATTTTTTGCTTAACCGATTCGCCCGGCAATATAGTCATCGGTCCTCTTGTCTTTTGGTTTAGTGAATAACATTTCTGGTGTGCCTAATTCAATCAACTCACCGGATAAGAAAAAAGCGATCCAATCGGCAATCCGGGCTGCCTGCTTGGTGTTATTGGTGACCAGAATGATAGTGTATTCATTCTTCAATTGTCTTAAGGCGGTCTCAATTTTTGCCATCGAAATTGGGTCGAGTCCAGAGCATGGCTCATCCATCATTAATACTTCAGGTTCAACTGCTAACGCTCGAGCAATACAGAGTCGCTGCTGCTGACCACCGGATAGCCGAAGCGCCAAATCTGACAGACGGTCTTTTACTTCATCCCAAAGATAAGCCGCCCGCAGACTCTTTTCGACCAATTCACGCAATTTACCACGCGATTTTATTCCTTTAAGCTTTGGACCATAGGCAACATTATTGAATATAGTACCGGGTAGGGAGACCGGCGTGGCGAAAATCATTCCAACCCTGCGACGTAAGACATCCTTTTCAAAAGTGTGAATGTCTCTACCATCTAAATAGATTAAACCCTGTCGTCGAGAGTTTTCCGCACCATCATTCATCCTATTTATTGACCGCAACAGGGTAGTTTTACCCGAATGGGCTGGTCCAATAATCGAAAAAATTTCTTTTGCATTAATCGCTAAATTAATATTTTTGAGTACCGGCTTGGCGCCAAAATAGAAACTGTAATTTTCCACTCGAATCTTAACCGCCATGCCCACCCTTCCGTCGAATGAATCGATACATAATCCAGTAAGCTAAGAAATTTACCAAGATTATCGAGATGATTAAAATCACAGCCGTGCCATAAGCTCTTTCCATAGAAATCCCTTCTCGGGTAAGAATATAGAAATGAACCGCCATGGTTCGGCTAGAATCGAAGAGCGAAGTCGGAATCCGTAATGAAGAACCGGCGGTAAATATGACACAGGCGGTCTCGGCAATACAGCGTCCAATCGACAGAATCACACCAGTTAAGATTCCGGGCACGGCGTTAGGCAGAACTACCTGGCTGATTGTCTGCCATTTACTGCCGCCTAAGGCTGTACTAACTTCTCGATAGGATAATGGCACAGCTCGAATCGCCTCTTCACTGGTCCTTATGATTGTGGGCAGAATCATAAAAGCCAAGGTCAAGCCGCCTGAGATAATTGACCAGCCCAGACCAAACTTGATGACAAAAAGAATAAATCCGAATAACCCGAAAATTATCGAAGGGATACCAGCTAAGCAATCCGCACCGAATCGAATAATCTTGGTGAAAATGTTCTCTTTCGTATATTCGGTCAGATAGATTGCACTACCAACCCCTAATGGCGTGGCGATAATAATCGCTAATACGGTAAGATAAATTGTGCCAATAATCGTCGGCAGGATTCCACCCTCTTTGCCCATCCGCTCGGGTAAGCCGAAGAGAAATTCGGAATTGACGACCCTGATGCCCTTGCTCACAACAAAGATAATAATGAAGAAAAGGACCAGTAAAGTTATCATCGTCATTATCCAGAGTCCAATTTTGACCAGGCGTTGAAAATCAATTGGCTGGAATCTAAGAATCGGGAGATTCGTCTTCACTGCCGACCAATCGTCAGTAAGGCAATAGTATTTAGAATCATGATGATAACAAAGAGTATCACCCCGGTCGCGAATAATGCTTGCTGATGTAATCCTGTCGCATAACCCATCTCTAAGGCGATGTTGCTGGTCAAAGTTCGCACTGGGTCCAAAATGCTGGTTGGAATCTTGAGTGAATTACCGGCAATCATGATGACCGCCATGGTTTCGCCAATCGCTCGACCCATTCCTAAAATGATGCCGGCGATGATACCGGATTTAGCGGCTGGTATCATTGCCCGATATACCGTCTGCCACTGGGTTGCCCCCAGAGCTAATGAACCTTCTTT
>JAOUPE010000078.1 GCA_029880025.1 Caldifarciminota bacterium | reverse complement strand
GAACAGACAGGGGGGCTGAAAGATATCAACCGTTTAAGACCCCTAAGTAACCTGGGGGGTTGGTTCGGGGGCTGGTTCCCCTCAGGAGGATTTTTCAACCGGACTTCTTCAGCCTCTCTTTTTCTATATTCACTAACCACTAGTCACTATCCACTTAACACTGCCTTTTCGGGGGCTACTCCCAGGGTCACCATTTTATTTAACGACGAGGAACTTTTTGGTTTCCCTACCCAGTCTTAAGAAGTAAATTCCAGGACTTATTCCTTTCAGAGAAATTTTTGCCTCCCCTATTCCGTCATTGCGATCCGCCTTAGGCGGAGAAGCAATCTCCTTTATCAATTGACCTGACACATCGAAAATCTTAAGCGTTGGGCGTGAAGCGTTAGGCGTAAAGCTTGCCCACGGAACACGGACACGAATCACGTCTTTTGCCGGACTCGGATAAATTTCTGGTGTTAAGCGTTTAGCGTCAAGCATTGAGTGTTCTTTTATTCCACTTGATGGATCGGTCCAGGTCGTATAAATGTCGTTGCTTATCTTAAACGAAATCCAGATTCGGTTTCTTATCGGGTCGTAAAAAATGGCACCGTTAGAAGAACTAGACGCTGGGGGAGGAACAATTGAGTCTTCCGGACTCCATTCGAAACCGTTCCAAACCCGATAATAAAAATTATTCCCTTTGTCGTAGACAATCCAAACTTTATTTCCTGTATCAACTGCCATGTTGCAACTACCAACAAATGAGCCTGAAGATTGAGTAATTTGATAATAAGGACTCCAGTTTAAATTCGTGTCAAGATAGGCTGTATAAATTTTATCTTCAATCAAATCAACCCAAGCAATCCAAATGTTTCCAACATTATCAGATGTTATATCGCGTAAACCACCAGAAGAAACCGTGGGTCCCATTATCAAACTATCAGACCACCAACCGGTTGAGTCAGAACGACATAAAAAGATTTGGTGCCCTGAGGGAGTAAAAACTGCTGTTGCGGCTGCCCAGCGAATACCCTTTGGGTCAACCGTAATATTAGAACCAGTGACCTGGTCATGAGTTGGATAACTGCACACAACATAAGGTCCATACCAAACTGTATCTTCACAGACATCGCACCAGATGTGATAATCCTCCCATCCATCAAAAACTGTCCAGACCTTTCCAATGCTATCAGCAGCTAAACGAAAATGTGTACCATTGTATATTGGACTCACGGGAATAACAAATGTGTCAGACCAGATGTTACCATCGTAATAAATTGTGAGGTGAGGGGGAGCACCTGGAAGGTACTCATTAGAAGTAAGCACCCAGAGTTTCCCTTTTTTTGTTCTTGTTGCATCAAAACCACCGACACCTGATGCTTGAGGGCCGGAAAAAACTGATAATGGGGTCGACCACAGGGTATCAAGATAGCGAGAAACCTTAACTGTGCATGAGCTATCGAAAATACACCATAATCTATCAAAGCAATCAAGAGAAAACCGACTGTATCCATATACACCGTTTCCAACCTGTTGTGGCGGTGCCCATTCATAGCTAAATATAACTATTGGTAATAAAAAGATAGGTAAAAATCTCATATTTCCTCTAATTTTTAGGAAGGGGCAAATGCCCCTTCCTCTTCTTTAAATTATTCAGAAGATAACCACTTTCTTCATTGCTTCATTTTTAACAGTTTTCAACCGGATGAAGTAAATTCCGGAATTTATTCCTTTTAAGAATATTCTTACCTCTGGTTCTTTTTGACTTTTAGACTTATTTAACTCTACACTTCTTACTACCTTTCCTGAAACATCAAAGATTTTTAGTCCGCCTAAGGCGGATTGGCGGTCAGCGGTTTGCCCGAATCGGGTAGACGTCCAGCGGATAACCAAATATGACTTTGCTGGATTTGGATAAACTTCAAGCGTCAAGCGTTTAGCGTCAAGCATTGAGTGTTCTTTTATTCCACTTGATGGATTGGTCCAGGTCGTATAAATATCGTTGCCGCCCGTTTTAAACGAAACCCAGATTCGGTCTCTTATCGGGTCGTAAAAAATGGCACCATTAGAAGAACTAGACGCTGGTGGCGGGACAATAGAATCTTCTGAACTCCATTCGAATCCGTTCCAGACCCGATAATAAAAATTATTCTCTTTGTCGTAGACAATCCAGACCTTATTTTCGTCATCAACCGCAAGATAGCACCAATCCGAAGATTGAGTAATTTGATAATAAGGACTCCAGTTTAAATTTGTATCAAGATAGGCGATATAAGTTCTGTCTTCATACCAATCAAGCCAAGCAACCCAGATATTACCTTCATTATCAGCTATCATATCACTAAAGCCTTGCCAACCAAAACGACCCTGTGGTCCCATTATTATACTATCAGACCATGCGCCAGTAGAATCAGAATGGCATAGAAAAATCTGTGACATTGGTGAGGTCGAGACAAATGCCCCTACCCAACGAATACCTTTTGGGTCAACAGTAATATTAGAACTCCTAACTTGGTCATAAGTTGGATAACTGCACACAATATAAGGTCCGGTCCAGACCGTATCTTCACAGACATCACACCAGATGCGATAATCCTCGTCTCCCTCAAAAACTGTCCAGACCTTACCGATGCTATCAGCAGCTAAACGAAAATGGGTAAACCCAGGAATAACAAATGTGTCGGACCAGATGGTGCCATCAAAATAAAATGTGACATGAGGAGGCGTAACTGGTTGATACTCGCTAGAAATAAGCACCCAGAGTTTCCCGTCCTTTGCTCTTGTTACATCAAAACCACCAGTACCGCTTGCTGGTCCTCCTATATAAATTGATTCCGGTTCTGACCATAGAGAATCGATATAGTAAGACACCTTAATCCAGAGCATGTGATTGAAAATACACCATAGTCGGTTAAAACAATCAAGGGCAAACCGGCTGTCTCCACCGATGCCATATCCAACTCTTTGTGGCGGTGCCCATTCATAGCTAAAAATAAGAGCCGGAAGTAAAATGATAATTAAAAATTTCATATTTTCCTCCTCTATTTTTGGACAACTACTTTAGTGACTGAGTAACCTTTCCTCAGTCGTAAGAAATAAATACCGGGGCTAAGATGGCTAATGTCATTTGCACCAGGCACGAGGTCGGCAATCTTCTTGCCAGCGATGTTGATTAAGAATGCACGCTCAGTACCGACAACCGTTAGCTCAGAACTGACGATCGTTGATTTTACGTGCCAATTGTTATTTAAAGGACTAATAAGTTCTTTGACCAATGGCAGTGGTTCAAGATAGATGTCAATACCGGTTCTGGTTTCGTTCGCACCCACTCGCACTGACTCTGGATAGAAACCTTGTGCGTAGCCATCCTTAGTAGCGGAAACCTCGAAAATGCCGGGCCCGGTCGGATGGAATTCAAAAGGAATGCCCGGTGTGTAAACTAAGTAATAATCTCCTCCATGCGGTCCAGCAATCGAGACCCAGACCGAGCCTAATGGTGTTGAGTCAATACTGAACACCCTTCCGTAGATTCCGCCCAAAGTATCATCATTAGGTAGACCAAATGTTGGAGTGGAGTCAATGAACCAAAGATAATAGCTTGTCGGGTCAGGCCAGGGTGTCCATCCTTGGTAAATTGCACACGACATGCCAGACTCCGGTGCCCAGCACCCGTATGGGGAATACCGATAACGACTCGGATATGAAATCGCCCAGACACTATCGCCATTCGGTCGGCTCAAGAGAATAGTATCAGAATCATCACCGAGACTAAAAATTCCGTTCATGTTACTTTGGTCCAAAACCACATAACTGTTTTCGTTCTCGACCACGACGCCTTGATTCACATAGGTTGTGCCGGCTTTTGTCACAAGTCGGAATCCTGACAGGTCAAACGGATAACCATAAGACCAGTTATATGGATGAATCTCAAGACGCTCAAGAGAATCAGGCGAAGTCTGAATTTCACTGAAGAATGTTACTATTACCGGATTTGCCGGGATTGTTGTAATAAGAAAAACGATGGTAATGATTGCAAATTTCATTTTGCCCTCCTTATTTCTGAACGACAACTTTTATTGGTGTATAGTGTAAGGCACAAAAAAGAAGTGTCCAATACACTTTGTAATGGATACTATTTTCTATAAGTTGCTTATAATTGTTTATCGTAAGAACCATTAGAGTGAAGCTAAACCCTAAAGAATTACTCATCAATCAAAGTATAGAAAAGCCCCATTTCCTGTCAATAGTTTTTGGTATTATCCACGCACATATTCAGGAGTGTCAGCTCGAAAGTCCAACTTCCGAAAAAACAAACCAAATGCCTATTTCAGACTGATTTTGGTTTATATCTTGCAGCAGGATTGAACCCGGTATACCAATCTCGTAGGAATAATCAAGGTATCACCATTTAGCCTTATTGCTTATGGTCGATTTGACTTAGCATTGACCTCTTTTGAATTTTCAATAATATATATTAAACGCTTACCCAGCGATTAATAAGTTAACCAACCAAGAAATAATGAAAAAATCAGATAAATGTTTAGGGAACCTTTCAGACTTCTGGTGCGTATAATATGCGTAAGGATAATAGAATCCGAAAAGACGTGAAGGAATGCAACGATGAAGAACTTATGGAACTCATTAAAAACGGTGACACCACCGCTTTTGACCAAATGGTTAAACGGTATAAAAATAAACTGTTCAGCACCTTATACCGTATCACGCGCAATAACGATACTGCCGAAGATATCCTCCAAGAAACATTTATCAAAGTTTTTCGAAAATGTCGGCTCTATAAGCCAGCCTACAAGGTCTCTACCTGGATTTATACCATTGCCCTTAATGAAATGAGAAGCTATATGAGAAAACAGAAGCCTACTGTCTCTTTAGACGCTATGCCAACTTTTGCTCTTACCAGTGACCCCCCGAATCCTCAGGATGGACTATTAAAAATCAAATTGGAGCAGGCGATTGAAGCTCTGCCGGCTGATTACCGGTCAGCTTTTCTCCTCCGTGAAGTGGATGGGTTTCCCTATGAAGATATTGCTAATATCATCAAATGCCCAATCGGCACCGCCAAATCAAGGGTCAACCGGGCAAGATTGATGTTAAAAGAAAAATTAGGAAAATTCTTTGGAGGAGGCAATCGATGAACTGTCATTGGGTAAAAGAGAAAATTTTTCCTTATCTTGATGGCGAAGTTACAGCCGAAGAAAGAGGGAAAATCGAAGCTCATCTTGCTTCATGCCAATCTTGCGCTGAAGAGTTGGCTTGTTTTAAAAATATCCGGACAACCGCTCATACCTTAGATGAACTTAAGCCTTCCGATTACTTTGAAATGCGTCTAAAGCGCAGACTCCAGGTCACGCCCAAATCATCGGTTTGGTCGTTCTTATGGAAAAGAAGGTTGGCTTGGGCAGCTGCACTACCAGTCCTGGTTATTCTCAGCTTTATAATTTTCCGGTCTTCTTCATCTAAACCGATGCCCTCGCTCCAGGTAGAGGCCGATTATTATTATCTGGAAACCGAATCCGAATCACCCGACATCCAGTATGTAGTGGAAAAGGAATTGAGTAATGGTTCCAATCAAGTACTCATCGTTCCAGTCTTATCTTATGCTGATAAGAGTTATTAAATTTTGAGGTAAAAATGATTTGTGCAGAAATGTTTAAAGAATTGCCGAGTAAGCACGTAACCTTGAAAACACCGAAGAAAAAAATGAATTCGGTTAGAGATGGAAAGTCGCCCGAGCACCGAGAAAGAAAAACCTCAGTGGCAAATAAATCTTTTCTTGTATTTTCGAGTCTTTCCGATTTCTGGGTTCAATGATTTTTGCACAATTTCATAAGATTCGAGGAGGTGGATTATGTTTCGAGCAATAATTGCATTGCTTATCAGTCTGCCCTGCTTATTAGGGGCAAAGTCGGTGCTCGAGGATTTAGAGACCGAGCTAAAAAATATCGTCCAAAAAGTTTCGCCCTCGATTGTCGTGGTTGAATCGAAAAAAGATGAACACGGTCTTAAATATGCCTCAACCGGTTTCGTGTTTGATGAAAAAGGGCATATTGTCACCCAAACCGACCCGGCTTCGGATGCCAAGAATTTCAATGTTGTTTTTTCGAACGGTAAAAAGTATGAAGCCGAGCTGTTCAATAGCGACGATGCGACCAATATCGCTATCCTAAAACTCAAAGAAGGCAAAGGGACGCCGGTCAGCCTGGGCGACTCGAAAAATATCGCGTCAGGTTCATGGGGAATCGTTTTATCCAGTTCTTATGGTATGTCGCCCTCAATCGCCTTAGGAATCATGAGCGGTCAACGCGAAGATGGGATGTTACAAGTTTCAGCGCCAATCAATCCGGGCGGTATGGGTGGTGTGATTGTTGACCCGCAGGGCAAGGTGATTGGTATTGTGAAAGCAGCCGTGACCTCGGGCAAACAAGTTAAAATAAAAACGAATAAGGGCGATTTCACCGTAATGACCGACTATGATATCATGAAAGAACCATCCAATATGATATTAGCGCTTCCGAATCATGAGGCGGTAGACATAATAAAAAGATTAATCAAGGGCGAAAAAATCGAACACGGTTACTTAGGCGTGCAAATTAACGATGCCGAAGAAAAAGGCGCTTTGGTTGTGGAAGTAAATAAGGGTACGCCGGCAGAAGCGGCTGGTATTAAAAAGGACGATATTATCATAAAGATTGATGGAAAACCGATGCCTGGCTACCGGGCTGTAGTCAAATATATTATGGATAAGAAGCCTGATGAACAAGTCACGATTACCGTTTTGAGAAAAGGCAAGGAAAAAGAATTTAAAGCAAAACTTACCAGCCGACCCAAAGCAAAAAAAGGCAAGGATCTACTAAAAATAATTAACCCCGAACTTTCCCTGTTAGACATTGAAGGATTAGAAAACATGCCAAAACTTGAAAAAGAACTACAGAAATTATCTAAGGAATCGGCTAAAATGTTACTCGAGGAGACGAAAGGTGCTTTTCTCGGAGTATATTTACAAGACCTTGGGGAAGGACTTGCTGAATACTTTGGAGTTAAGAAAGGTGTCCTGATAACCGGAATCGTTGATGATAGCCCGGCTGAAGAGGTTGGTTTAAAAGCCGGTGATGTGATAATTGAAATCGCCAAGGAAAAAGTGGAAGACTCCGAATCATTAAGAAAGATATTGGGCAAGAAAGAGCCTGGGGATAAAGTAAAGGTTATAGTTGTCCGAAATAAAAAAGAGAAATCATTCGAGATAAAATTGAGTACGCGGAAGACTAAATCCAAGCTTAAGAAAAGCGAATACGAGATACCAAAGACAGAAGAAGAAATTACCCTGGATAAAGGTACCTAGTGGATTAATTGAGAGAATAA
>JAOUPE010000077.1 GCA_029880025.1 Caldifarciminota bacterium | reverse complement strand
CACAAAAGGAAGAGTTTATATTTTTGAGAAGGAGGCTTTAAAATGATTGGGCTAAATCTTGCATTAATATTTTTATTTGCAACTTATCCGTGGCCAATAAGGGAATTTTATGGAGTTCATCCTGTGTCCGGGGTTATTGGCGATGGCCGTGATGTGGTATTAAACCCAAGATTTCACAGGGGAATAGATATACCGGGAGGTCCAGGTACAGATGTTTTTTCAATATATTCCGGCACAGCATACCAAGACGGAAGCTCTGGACCCAATGCGTGGGTAAGGGTCGGAGAGCACTGGTATATGCATTTATTTGATGACGTATTATCCATACCAGTTATGATGATTAGATAAATATGTTAAGTCTAAATTTTGTAGTTGACTTTTTTTTTCGTGATTACTATAATGAGTTATGTTTCTTGTAATAAGCAATTATCGTTTCAAACCAAAGGAGGTAGCAATGGTTAAAAACAAAAGCAGCCTCAAAGCAGTCCTTTTTGGACTGGCAATACTTGCCACTATATTTTTCCGAATATGTTCATTAAACCAAAAGGAGGAACAATGCAAAGCATAAAAAACATAACAACAGCAACAGTAGTCACTATCCTGTGCTTGATTTCGTTGATAGGGGCACAGGAGAAAGGTAAAGAAAATCAAAAAGGATACCGAATAGAGGCGGATGTTTTTCCCATAGGCAATGACCAATTTTTAGTAAAGCCTTCGGTAAAAGAGATTAAATTTGTTTCGCCTGAAGGTAAGATAATACGAACTCTACCGTTTGATTATATGAGAGACTGTCGGAAAATAATCATCTCCCCAACTTTCACATATCTCCTAAAGGCAGAAGATACTCCAGGGCAGTTGAGAAAAGACAGTTTAGGTCAAATGGAACAAATAAAGGAAGCCAGAGTTGAATTTTCATATATAAATGCGAAAGGTGAAAAAAAGTGGAAAAAGAATTTTGAGATAATCTTTACTTTGGCGGAGAGGGATGAAGACGACTATGCGCCTTACTTTATTGTGATTTCAAAAGATGGCAGTAGAATCGTGTTCGTGAAGAATAGTATTGTTTCTTATTCGGATTTGCGGTCTGATATAATTGTTTTTGACACATTGGGTAAAGAAGTTGCCTCGGTTTATAACACCTATGGCATATACAGTATGGCATATTTAAAGATTTCCCCTGATGGTAAAATCATTGCTGCGGAGCCGGTAATGAGTCGCGAACTTAGAGAAGGCTATAGAGGTTCCTATCTTTTTTTCCTTGATGTTGAAAGTGAACGGACAAAGGTGGTGAAGGCAGAAGGAGATGGATGGCACGCTGATGGATTTCCTCTGAAAAATAACAGAATCCAACTTACTCTTCAAGAGTATCCCAAAAGTTTTATTCTTTCCTTTGATGAACTTCCAGATGACCTTTCTGTTCTTTTCAAGCAAGGAGGTGAGCGATGAGACGGTGCTTTGTTCTTCTTCCGTGTTTGTTGGGTTTTTTATTAGCCCAACACTTAGACCCTCCGGTTACTGCACCTATCACTTCTGATTATGGTCCGAGGAATAGAGACAATGGTGATTACGACTTTCATCACGGTATTGATTATGGATGCGATATTTGGACAGCGGTGCAAGCAGTTGAAGGTGGTGCTATTAGAAGTATTAATGCTGAACTGCCAGGTGGAGGTTACTATATCCGGGTGGAAGGAGATTCAGCTTACTGGACTTATATGCATTTATTTGATGATGGAGTTACCAGATCGCCTAATGATAGATATGAAGTAATAAGCACATATCTTGTTGTCCCAAATACAGGACAAAACGACCCCGAATTTCCGGTTTATGTTTTTATTTTCTGGTTTAATAGACAGAATAATAGAGCTGAGAATGTATTGTCTGCTTATTCGAACAGATGGGTTCGCTGGGGAGATGACTATATTCGTGACCAAAATGGTGAGTGCGTTTTAACCCAGGGCAGTGTTGTTGATAGAGAAATAATTGGACCAAGTGGTGCATCTGGCTGTCGTGATACTAATCTCCATGTATGTGCTGGTTCGACAGCCAATCCTGATTACAATATCAACCCTCTTTATTATATTATACATCCAGAGCCAAATTATACCCTAACTATACACCATCCCGACGAAAATGCGGTAATGTATCACCGTAAAGATGTGGGTGAAGCTGGTCAACTTGATGAGAGGATAAAAGTGAACATAAATTCATATAACGGTAGAGATTTAGACAGGGCGTTCGTCTATTTCTTCAAACCAGGTGGACAGCGTGAATACGATGATGCTCACAGATATGCAAAAATCATCTATGGTGGACAACCGCCGCTTTGTATTTGGTCACTGCCTTTTCCAGAAAGGATTACCCATGATGTCAATGCCAACAGAGGTTCGTTCACACGCACAGGTATAAATCCTCAGGGTTTAGGGAATGATGATTTTTATTTTATTGGTGGATTAAGTGATGCGGGTTCTCTGTTTAACACTAAGATAAACAAACAAGGGACTGGTAGCGCATTGATAAATTCAGAGGCACGCTTTGCAGATGGAATAAAAGACATGGTTATCATAGCTCATAGTATTAATCATAATACATCGTCGCCAAATCAAGAATATTATTCTGACCCGCCGGTAGAAAGACAGATTATACTTGATAATTTCAAACCTTATGTATCTCGGGTTCGGATTGAGCAGCAAGAGGATGAAGTTAAGTATGAAGCATATTGGCCTGGACCTGCTGATGATGAAAATTTAGGAGATTTGATTATTGATCCTAATAAAGATTGCATTCCCGAGCAGGCAGTAACATTTGAAATTACCTTTAGTGAGGATATGAATATAAATATCAAACCTACTCTTACTGTTGTTTTCGCAAATCAATTCGAAGAGGTAGTAACAGATGAAAATGGCTATTGGTTAGAAGATGAAGATAGAGTATATCATGTGGAAACTGAGAGTAATTTTATTCCACCAGATGTAGAATACCATGGCAAAGCAACACTAAAGATTTCTGGGGCAGAAGACCTTGCTGGTAATGAAATCGATGGTAATCCTAAAACAATATCCTATCGAGATGAAAATGGTGATTGGTGTCAATATGACCCAATAGTCGACGAAAATCATAAATTCTGGATAGGAGGACTTCCCCGAGTGCTTTCTACTGACCCTCCAAACGGTGCAAAGAACGTTTTAGTTACTAAATCAATAACAATTACTTTCAATAAAGTAATAAACTTAGAAACAGTAAATTCAGGAACGATTCTATTTGACCCAGAACTATATAAGGGTTTTACGGCTGAGTATGATGTTTCGGACAATAGAAAAGTTATTTTAACCCCTGATCAACAAGGTGAATTACATTTTCTTACTGAATACGATGTTACTATAACTACTGGCGTTAAGGATATAAATAATAATCCATTGGTTGAACAAAAAATCTTTACCTTTAAAACCGAAAAGCCATCGGTTACAATCACTCCTCACCCTGTGAATAGGTTCGTGGTGGAAGAACATCCTCCTGTGACGCAGCCGGTTACACTTACAAATCAAAAAGCAAGGTCGGTCACAGTTACGCTTTACTCAGACATAGACGACCCGGGTGGATGGTTTTATCAAAGTGTTCCTTCCTTCGAATATGTTACACTAGGACCGAATGGTAGTCCGAATGGGAGTTCTACTTTTAATTATACAGTTGAAAATATCAACGCTGATGATGAGGATATATTATCAATACATTTTGACGTTGATTACAATAACATTCCCTTTAGATGTTTACGCCGATCATAATTTTATCCCATGTGATGGTGGTGGGGATGACAACATAGATGAAGATGATTTCGACTCTCGAAGTGAAGATATTATATGTACTCCGGAAAATCCTTGTGGATGGTGTTGTCATTGTGCTGGTCATGGCTACCATTGTTGTCTATGTGGAGACCCGGATTATTGTCCTGGTTGCTGTATCTGTGACCCAGGAAATTGCCCTGGCTGTTGCTGGTGTGAAGGAAGACGTGAACCTTGGCCACCCGATGGTTGGTGGGTATTCTTTTCAACCGCAACATTTAAAACCTGTTGGCATTGGAATAAAGGTTCTCCCTGGTCGGCTAATCCTACCCGTTATGCCCTGTTGGATTGGAATTTTACTGGCGGTACTGTAATTGATTCTTTAATCAGTCCGGTGGTGAATTTAGAAACTTGTACCACAGCGACTTTATGTTGTAGCACTTATTTTGACCATAAGAGTAGCGGTTATACGGCTAAATTGGTTGGCTCAAGAGATGGTGGTGCTACTTATCCTTATCTGATTAAGAATTATACCGGGTACGACTTTGGTCCAGCCGCTGAATCTTTTAATATTAAGAGCTGGGCAGCCGGATGTTCTCGAGTGCGTTTTGCTTGGGTTTATACGGGTGGTGTTAACAAAATACATTTCTGGGCATTGGATAATGTTAGAATTAAAGGGTCACCCCGGTATAAGCACGATATAGCAGTTACTGAGATAAGAAAACCCAAGGGGTCAATCCCTTATAACACTCGAGTTCAGCCTAAAGTTGTTGTCAATAATTATGGTATTCATCAGGAAACGCTTAAAGTATATTGCAAAATTGACCAGGTTTACACAGATTCTGTATATTTTGCAATTCGACCGGCACGTGCAGCAGTTATAAGATTTGATGAATGGCTAGCCACCCTTGGAAACCATACGGTTCAAGTTTATACTGCGTTAATCAATGATAAAAACAAAGCAAACGATACAATGGTAAGTATTTTCCAAGTAGTATCTAATACCTGGCTTACAAAAGAACGAGCATTAGCTAAAATAAAATCCGGAGGCTCAATTGTTCTCGCCAAAGAGAAAATCTATGCTTTGACTGGTTATCCAAATATGGGATTCTTACGTTACATTCCGGATGTGAATCAATGGCGGCGTATGGCATCACCTCCACACGATGCTGACTACGGAGCTGGGTTGACATGGGCAATCGACAGTTTTGTTTATATGTTAGAAGGTGGAGAAAAGCAAAGATTCTATCGTTACAATATGAAATCAGACATCTGGGTGTATTTAGCAAACACGCCCGCAAAGATTGGAAATGGCGGAGCTTTGGTCTGGACCGGTGGTGATTACCTTTATGCATTACGAGGTAGTGAAACGAAATCGTTCTATCGTTATCGAATTTCTACAAATTCCTGGTCGACCCTAGCTGAGACACCGGCAAAGATTGGTGCGGGTGGTGCATTGGCTTGGGACCGCGGTAATTACCTGTATGCATTACGAGGGAGTAATGAACAAGACTTTTACCGTTATCAAATTGATAATAACACCTGGACAACAAAATATTCGACCCCGGCAAACGTAAGTAGAGGTGGCAGTTTAGCATATGATACAGTCAATAATAAGGTTTTTGCATTTCGTGGTAAAACAACCAACCAGTTTTGGGTATATAACCCAGGTTCTAATTCGTGGTCAAACCGAGCCAATACACCACAACCGGTTCATACGGGTGGTGCAATAACTTACTTTAAAGGCAGTATATTCGGTTTGAGAGGTGATAATGAACGTAACTTTTGGAATTATGCATTGCAGGTTGGTGGTGACTTTGAAGGGTATCCGCCAGATACTTCTAAAGAGGAAGGACCAGGCATTACTCTTTCTCCATGGGAGGTTGCGGTTGTTCTTGATTCCTTAGACAAAGGCAGACCGGTCTTTTCACCGGATGATAATTGGGTCTGTTATCAGAAACTGGATACTGTGGAAGGTTATAAATTATATAAAATACAACTCGACGGCAGCGAAGAGACCCAATTGACCAATGACGAGTATACTTATGAATCACCTCAATGGTCTTCAGATGGCAACTGGATTGTCTGCGTAAGGGAAGATGGAATCTGCAAAATTGGATCTGATGGATTCAACCCTCAGGTACTAGCATCAGGTATCTGCGCTGACCCACAATGGTCACCCGATGGTTCGCAAATACTTTATACCAAATGGGATGGAAGTCATAAATTATTTGTGGTCTCTGCGGATGGCAGTAATGAGCAACAACTGAACATTAATGACCAATGCGATATTAGATTTCCCCAATGGTCGCCAGATGGTGAATGGATTGTTTATCAGAAGCTTGTCAACGAGACTTATCAAATCTATAAATTATCAATGATAACCAGCGAAGAGGTTCAATTGACCAATGATATTTTTGATAATACGAATCCGGTTTTTCTTGATATAAATTGGATTATATACGAAAAGGTTGATGAGAATGATAACCGTCAAATTTATAAAATTCCATCTGAGGGTGGTGAACAAATTCCTTTGACAACTGAAGCATGTGACCATGAGAATCCTAAGATTGCAGGTGATGGAACTTGGATTGCTTATGTTAAATGGATTGACGGCAAAGAAAGCCATATCTGTAAATACACAATTGAAACAACCTCAGAAGAAGTACTTACCGATGGTGAGGCAGTACGCGAGTATCAGGATATTTCCAATGATGGTACTAAAATAGTCTACGAACGAAATTTTGATTTGAATGACCAATGGAGTGATAATAGGTCTATTTTCATGGTTAACGTTAATTCAACCGGAATAGATGAAAAACCAGTTCTTTTACCTAAGAGATTGGTTCTCTATCAGAATCAACCAAATCCGACAAAAGGTTCAATGACAATCCGTTATGAAATACCAGTAGAATCAAAAATCAGCCTTAAAATTTATGACGGTTCTGGAAGATTGGTGAGGACGCTCATTGACGAATTGGTCAAACCTGGTTCTTACTCGGTTTGCTGGAATCGAAAAGATAATGATGGAAAAGAAGTTCCGTTCGGGATTTACTTCTACCGACTCTATGCTAATGATAAGTGCCTTTTGAAAAAGGCGGTATTGTTGAAATAAAAACCACAGGGGTGTGGTTTAGATATACTTCCTAGTGTGGTGCAACTGAAATATCTTGACACTTAAAAATTCGTGTTCCTAGTGAGCATCTCTTTGATATTGTGTTAGTTAAGTAAATTACGCTGTAAGCTGTAGCCTATAAGTATTGTAAAGAAGCGTTAGTTACACCACACTAGGGGATAGTGTATAGTGGCTAGTGAACCCAGCCCTTGCGCGCAAGGGCTGGGTGAAGATAGAAAAGAGAAGCGCAAGGTGACGGGCTGAAAAATCCGACTGAACTCGATTCTTTTAACCGCAGAGATAGCAGAGAGAAGAAATTAACCACGAATTTACACGAATGAACACAAAGCAATATAAACCATAGAAGACAAAGAAGAGGAAGAAATTTAACCGCAAAGAGATCAGAGACTCAGGGGATTCTTTTAGGTCGGGACTGGGAAGTCCCTCCTACAAAGAAGATTGTCA
>JAOUPE010000076.1 GCA_029880025.1 Caldifarciminota bacterium | reverse complement strand
TCCGAATCCGGCAAAATCCGTTATTCGTGTCCGTGGTCCGTCATCCGTGAAAGAAGTTAGAATATATGACATTGCGGGAAATTTGATAAGAGTGGAAGAGTTTGGAGGGGTCAAGGGTGAAACAGAAATTTCGCTTAAAGGTGTGAAATCAGGAGTCTACTTCTTAAAACTAAAGACAAAAGAAAAGGAGTTTAGCGAAAAGCTTATTGTAAGATAAGAATTTTTATAGAGGAGGTGAAATATGAAGTATTTGTTATTTATAATCATCCCTTCTCTGGCTTTAAGTTGGAACACGCCGATAAATCTTTCCCAAATGTACGGTGACGATATTAATCCACAAGTTTGTCGGAGTTGGAATTATCTCACTCATACTTGTCTAGTTTGGCAGCGGCGAATTGGCGAAACCTGGAACATATTTGCTCGTTTCTCAAATTGGGAAGGGTGGGATTCAATAATTCGAGTTACATTGGATTCGTGTAATAATAGCGATAACGAAAATCCGGCAGTTGCGTATACTGATTTTTGGAGAAACAAAGCATGGGTGGTTTGGCAGAAAAGTTTCGGAAATAATTGGGAGATATTTGCCGCTCAAGGCGACACCAGCGGCTTTGATTCTCCATATCAGTTAACCAATTCTTCTGATTGCCGAGATGAGAATCCAAGTGTTTTCGTAATAAGTGATACGGTTTGGGTAACTTGGCAATTGAGCAGTGCGATTGAGACGATTCCGACAAGAATACTTGCCAAATTTTTTAATGGAACAAACTGGTCAGACGATTTCATAATCGACCAAAGCCAAGACCCCTTTTGCACAAACCCGAAGATTCACGTCCGCCATAACCACCCAATAATCGTCTATGCCAAAGAGTCAAGATGTTATTCTCATATCTATTACAGCGAATACTTGAATAACTTTTGGACTATGCCAATAGTAGTCTGCGATAGCTCTGGCTATAATTATAACCCAGAGGTTATCGGTGAGGGTCCTCCGCTTATGATGGACAGCGGCGCAATTATTCTCTGGCATAATTTTGGCTCAAATGATGTTTTCAACACTGCTTATGATACTTTTAATGTACATTACCGGATTACTTGTGATTCAATCGTGGATATTTCTCCTACTGCTATAACCTTTGATGCTCCCACCCTCTTTGAAATGATGACCATTGCATGGAGAAGAGGAGACTACATCTATTCCACTTTCTATTATTCTCCCGAACTTGTCCCGGTTGATACTACTGGAGCTTGTGATAAACCTTGTCTAACCGCAGATGTTTTCACTCGTGTCTGGTGTATCTATCAGAAGTATGTTGGTAGCGATTGGGAAATATTCGGCACTTATGAAGCCTATGGGATAGAGGAGAAACAGAGTAATCAAATTAAAGCCAAAAGACTAATTTCATTTAATCAACTTGCATCTTTCTTGCGAGATAAACGATACCAAGTTTATGATATAACAGGCAGGGTAATCAGAAACAATACAGACCTCAGGTCAGGAATATATTTCATAAAGATTGATGGAGAAAAAATATCGGCAGTGTTTATAAGATAAACTCGGGAGGTATCTCATGAGTTCATCAGATGTTCAAAAAATAGTTTCAATAATGAAACAGAATTCAATGCATGCCTACTTCGCTACTGTTGATGGTGATTTGCCGCAAGTTCGTCCAGTATCGCCAATCGTTGAAGATGATATGTCAATTTGGGTCACAACCTTTAGTAATTCTCGAAAAGTAAAACAGCTAAAACAAAATCCCAAATGTTGTCTTGCGTTTGTCGAACAGCCTGATGGCAACAAGGCTGCAATTGTAACTGGCAAAGCTCAGATAATTTCGAATTTGACTGAGAAGAAGCGGGTTTGGGATTTCGCAAATTTCAATTTGTCGGAATATTTCCCAAAAGGACCTGAGTGTGATGAGTTCTGCCTATTGAAAATCAATATCGATAAAGTGGAATGGCGGGATAGTTGGGAAGGCGGCAGAAAGGTCTACGAACCGACTGAATAATTGATACTTACTTAAGAACTATTAACTTAGATAGTGCTTGACATTGATTTTATTATGAATACATTCTGATTGATGAGATATATAATTGCCTTCTTATTAATCTTCCCAATCAGCCTTCAAAGTAAAGAATATAAGAAAAGCAAATTATTTGGTGTCATTGGCATATCGAGCGGCATACTTGCCGTTTTAGCCGACGTTGGGGTCGAAACCTTTTATGATAAATACGAAAAGGCAAAAGAACCGGACGACTGCACGAAATATCGAAATCTAACCCAACGCTGCGAAAATATAAGGGATGGCTCTTTCTATTTATCGGCTTTAAGTTTTACCTTAAGCAGCGCCTTTCTTATTTTCGAAAAAAACAGGACTGTGAATAATATTGAATTTGGTTTTGGCACGAATAGATTATGGTTAATCGCAAAAAAATCTTTTTAATTTTAATTATTTTCCTTTTTGCCTGCGAGCATAAAAAATTCAAAAATCCAGTCGACCCAAATAACTATCCACCAGCCCCAATCCTTATATCTCCAGCTAATGATATTCTGATTCCAGAAAATCCTCTGTCCCGCTTTCACTGGCAGATAAAAGAAGATTCGACCAATGTCCTTTTCGGTGAACCAATGGATTGCAAATTAGAAATTGCTACTGATGAAAATTTCTCTAACGCCGAGAGTATAATCATTCCCTTCGATATTTGGGAGCCATATTCAAGGTTTTTCGGGGACAGCACCTATTACTGGCGAGTGTCTACAAGATACAGAGGAGGCATTTGGGGTGAGCCGTCAGAAATATTTTCTTTTCGGGTAAAATTTCCAATAATCAATGAGACCGAGTTTAATGGCTTGGATTTCGAGATAAAGGATAATTACTTATTATTAGCCGACGATTCAAACAGTATTAAAATTTTTGATATTACTGACCCGGCAGCACCAATTTATCTTAGAAAATTCGACCCACCTAATTTTTCTGCTTCTTTTCTTTTTCTAAATGATAGATATCTATATACAATTGACCGAGATTACGGGGGAAGTTTTTGTATAATTGACATTAACGACCCCTTAGATCCGTTACTTTTAACCAAGTTTAACACACCTAATTCGGAAAAATTTTGGGTTTCAGGAAATCGTGCTTATATTGTATACGGCTGGAAAATTAAAGTATTAGATGTAACTAACCCGGAGAGCGTTTATTTGGTTGATTCGCTTGGCGGATTTGATATCCGAGACATAGCAGTTAAAAATAATTATCTTTACTTGTTGAGTAGTTACGGGTTTTATATTATTGATTTAAATTATGATTCTATTATATCAACATTAGACATATACAGTGGTAATCAATTCTATCTGGATGGAGATTATGCCTACATTATTAGTTCAGAATTTAACATTGTGAATATCGCGGACCCTTTACAACCAATAATTGAGGCAACCCTCGATTTATTAGGTAATTTTGTTTATAAAAAGGACAATTTTGTTTTTATTGGCCCTTACCCCGGCGAGAATTTGCTAAAAATTTTTGACGTTACGGATATTAGAAGCCCGATTACATGCGGACAAATTAAAATGTCGAATTGTGTAGATTTAGTCGTTGAGAATGATAAAATTATTTGTATTTCTCCCTTAAGAATCTTCAAATTATGGCAAAATTGAAATATTTATTCTTACCCTTTTTAATTCTGGCAAGTTGTAAATTAGAGATCGAATCATCTTATGAGGATGCGGATGGTTTTTATCTTGAGTATATCAACACTTACCCAATATCCGGTAATAGGTTTATATTTTTTACTGAGGATACGGTAATAACAAACGATGGGCATGATATCTATTTCTACAATATCCATTTTAGAGCAGGAGATATTGGTTATTATGGGTTCGATAACCGGGTGGTAGATTTTGCCTTACTGGACAAGCATGTTATTGCAACCCTCGATGATTCGACAATAAAGGTTCTCGATATTAGTAACCTCCAAAGTCTCCAAGTTCGTGATAGTTTGAAGCTCTGTGGTGTCGGCTATTCCATAATCTTAAAAGAAAACACTGCATTTATTTTAAGTAACGACAAAATTTTTTTGATTGATTGCGAAGATAAGGATAATTTGAGTCCGATAAAAATATTACAATTTGGAAGTGAGCTTGTTAGTTTTACAATGGATTCCACGAAGTTATATGTTAATACCGGTGAAAAATGTATCATTTTTGACATAAAAAATATACCAAATTGTTATCCGTGCGATTCTTTTGTTCTTTCATCCAATCCCTGTATGATAATTGTGAATAAAAATTCTTTATATGCCGCAGCTCGTGGATTAGATGTTTATGATTTAATAAATAAACAACAAAAGTGGACATTAAACTTTCCCGAACCTTTAATAATCAGCATTTATATTTTTAATAAATTCGGAATTGCAATAACTTGGTATTCAGGGGAAACTTATCTAATAAACCTTGAGTATCCTTCAAAACCTGCGGTTTTAGAACAAATCGAATCAAGAGGCAGTTACTGTTACGGTATTATTAGAAATAATAAAATTTATTTGCTTTCCGAAAACGGTTTATCCGCTTTTGTGATAAAAGAGATAAAATAATGAGTTTAATTTTTATCTTTATCTTTCAAACCACGCTTCTTAAGGGAAAGGTTTACGACCGAACTGATTTTACCCCTTTACAGGCGTATATCACTTTATCCAATACAATCCAACCCTGTGATTCTAATGGAAAATTTAATTTCCCAGCCCTCCGACCAGGCAACTACCGACTTATTGTTTCGCACATCGGGTATAAAACCGAAAGCTTAGAGGTAAGGTTAGAAGAAAACGAAGAGAAATTCCTGAGCATCGGGTTACAAGTCATCTCCTTCCCACTCAAAGAAGTTAAGGTAAAAGCAAAGAAGATTCCAAGGAGCGAAGCAGAAAAAGTAACCAGAAAAGAAATTTTTTCAATCCCGGGTGGTGAAAAGGATTTATATAAAGCGGTCCAGGTTTTGCCTGGTGTCTCTTCACCTTCGGATTATTTAGGTCTGGCTTATGTCCGGGGCGGCGAACTTTACGAAAATCTGACGCTATTAGACGGAACTGAAGTCCTGATGCCGTATCATTACTTTGGGGTCAGTTCTACTTTTAACACCACGCTGGTCGATAACTTTGATTTTATAACCGGTGCTTTTCCTGCGCGCTACGGCGATGTCTTATCATCAATCTTAAGTATTCAAACTAAGAAATACCATGATATTAAACCGCATGCCAATATTCGAACTAATCTTATGGAGAGTGACTGGACATATAGTCATTCATTTAATCCAAACTGTTATATGCTTTTTTCAGCAAGAAGGAGTTATTTAGACTTAATTGTTAGTCGTTTCATTGAAGAGAAAAGTTATATCCTACCTTATTACTTAGATTTCCAATGCAAAATCGGTTTAGACTTCGCCAAAGACCATTTTGTGTTTAACGTATTAAGTTCGAAAAACGAGACTTCGATGAAAGCAGATTTTCCAGAAGTCCCATTAGATTTAAAAATAAAAGAATTAGGAAATTCTTTGGGAGTTAATTGGGAAAGAAAAATAACGGATAATATTAATATCGGTATCGTGGCTTATTACACTGCTGCTTCAAGACACATATTCGGTTCCATACCTGCGTTTTATGGCGAAGCCGACGAAAAATCCGATAAATCTAAATATAAAATAATCTCCAATAGTTCTTTTAAATTTTCTGCCTTTGAATACGAGATGGGGCTGGGATTAGGAAATTTAAAATATTTTCATCAAGGCCCGAGAATCGAAGATTTATTGTATAGTGATGAGTTCAATGAGTTCAATTTAACTGTAGACACTGCCGACAATAACTACTTCGCTTATATTATTCAGAAATCTGAATTGTTAAAACCAATATATTCCGAATTTGGCTTAAGATTTGAAAAGATGCCGGTTACAAAAAAGTTTTTTTACGAACCGCGTCTTCTCTTTTCTTATCTTAAAAGCCCTTTCGAAATTTATTTTGGCGGCAGTTCGAATTATCATACAACCGCCTTGGAATATATATCACAACAATACGAACCATCCTGTTCAAAGATTATAACTTCTGGCATTTCCTATGAAATCGAAAAAGCCCTTTTCGCCAAACTTGAATTGTATTACAAACATTATCACAACTTAGTAATCTGCGACACCGTTTCGGATACTTCCTTATTACTGGGAAAAGGTTTTGCTCGAGGTGTTGAGATTTCGCTAAGGAAGTATGATGAAAAAAGATTCTTCGGCTGGCTTTCGTATGCGTTTTCAATCGCCAAAAGGTCTACGCCTTATGATGAGGAACTCACTTATTTCTTTGCTGACCGTCCACATATCTTAAATCTGGTTTTTGGAACACATTTATCAAAAGATTTGACTTTCACCTTAACCTTTAAATGGATGAGCGGTTCACCCTACTACAAATTAATTGGAAAAGAATGGTACCCTGGATACTATAAAGGCTGGGTCGCCTGTTGGTCACCAACGCAAGTCCGTTTTCCAGATTATCAAAGGTTAGATATTAAGTTCAGCAAAAGCTTCAATATCTACAAAGTCAAAGGCGAGGTTTATCTGTCAATAATAAATCTAATGAATCGAAAGAATGTTCAGTCTTATTTTTACGATTCGAGTTGTTCCAATAAAAAAACTTATTATATGTTCCCAAGAATTCCATTATTAGGTTTTGATTTAGAAATTTAGACCAAGCCCGGTAGAAGACTCAGAAGTGGCTTCCTAAGCAATTTCCTAAGTCCGCCTGAAGTGGTTCACTACTAGATGATACCCTCCCTAAAGCAAATTAAAGATAAAATATCAAAAATCAAATAGAACAAATTTCGCCTTGATTTTTATGGGCCTGTTAGGCGTAATATCCTCAAAATCTGTGTTTTTCAGTGTCCATCTTTGGTTCATTATTTCTAATTTTCTATAAAAAAGAGATTCCCAAGGGCTCAATAACTGGAGTTTCCCCAAAATTTAAGGTTGAATTTAGTTAAGTTATTGATATTTCACAAGAGAAGAAAATTTATCGTTTGCAAGTTAATATTTCTAAATTATCCTTTCTAAAATTAAAAAATGGGGAAACTCTTTCCCCAAAATTTCAGAAGGGAAAATATGATTGAAGAAAAGAAACTCTCAAAAACAATTAAGGTACAAGATGTTGTAGGACTTTATCTTAACCCTCCGGACACGGCTTTAGTTTTGTCCGTAGATGAGAAGAGTCAGATTCAAGCTTCAGTCACCGGTGACAGTCACCTTGAAAATTGTCTTTATAAGCTATAAATATTCAATGAGTTCAAGAAGCGGATTGAAAATGTAAGTAGATTTTTGATATGGCTCGAATACCAAGAAAGTTTCAAGAT
>JAOUPE010000006.1 GCA_029880025.1 Caldifarciminota bacterium | reverse complement strand
CT
Organism: Caldifarciminota bacterium; assembly: GCA_029880025.1. Taxonomy (GTDB): domain Bacteria; phylum Hydrothermota; class Tepidihabitantia; order Tepidihabitantales; family JAOUPE01; genus JAOUPE01. The sequence continues at coordinate 21,711 of JAOUPE010000006.1, read as the reverse complement.
GCACAGGCTGGGATAAAGACAGTGTGACAATAATTGATGGCGCAACTAACAGTATCATTGCGACTATCCCGGCAGGCAGATATCCTTGTGCCTTATGTTACAACATAACTAACAATAAAGTCTATTGTGCCAATCAAGGGAGCAATAATATAACCGTGATTGACGGAGCAACCAACAACGTTGTTACTACTGTGCCGGTAGGAAGCTATCCTAAGGCATTGTGTTATAATCCTAACAGCAATAAGGTCTATTGTGCAAACCTACTCAGTAACAATCTGACCATAATTGACGGAGCAACCGATACTATAATTGCAACCGTGCAGGCAGGATATTATCCTTATGCCTTATGTTACAACTCAACCAGCAACAAGGTTTATTGTGCAAATAATTACTCTGATAGTGTGACCGTAATCGATGGTGCAACTGACACCGTGATTGGATTTGTACCTACAGGAGAGGAACCGTATGCCCTATGTTATAATCCAATCAACAATAAGATATATTGTGTTAATTCTAATTACTATAGCAATAAGGTGACAATAATTGATGGAGTAACCGACAGCGTAATTAAAACTTTAACGGTCGGCTATGAACCCTCTGCCCTTTGTTATAACCTGACCAGCAACAAGGTCTATTGCGCTAATAGTTCCAGTGACGATGTTACTATAATTGATGGTGCGACCGACACCGTGATTGCAATTGTAACCACAGGAAATGGCCCTCTTTTTTTATGCTACAACCCCGCCAACAATAAAGTCTATTGTGCTAATTCTTACAGTGATAATGTCACAGTGATTGACGGAGCAACCAATCAGATAATTGTAAAAATTCCAGTTGGGTATGCTTCTCCCAGCGCTTTAGTTTATAATCCAACCAATAATAAAGTTTATTGTGCTGATGATTGGGGTGATAATGTCATAGTGATTGATGCCGTAACGAACCAAGTAATTACAGTAGTCTCAGCCGGAATTACACCGCGTGCTTTAGTCTATAATCTGATTAACAATAAAGTCTATTCAGCTTATCGGAATAGCAATAATATAACAGTGATTGATGGTTTTACTAATCAAGTGATTACAACAATTCCAGTCGGACAAGAACCCAGTTCTTTAGTCTATAACCCAAACAGCAATAAGATTTACTGCGCCAATTCTTACAGTAACGATATCGATATAATTGATGGTGAGACCAATCGAACCATCAGGATAATTCGAGTCGGACAATATCCTTGCGCCTTGCTTCATAATCCGAATGATAATAAAGTATATTGTGCTAATTTAGAAAGCAATGATGTAGATGTTATTGATGGAACAACCGATCAAGTGATTACAACCGTTACCGTAGGATATGAACCTTGGGCCTTAGTTTATAATCCGACCAATAATAAGGTTTATTGCGCTAATTATGATAGCGATAATGTGACGATAATTGATGGTGCAACCAATTCAGTGATTACAACTGTTACCGTAGGAAATGGACCTTGGACCTTAGTTTATAATCCGACCAATAATAAGGTCTATTGCGCAAATATCTACAGCGACGATGTAACTATAATTGATGGCACATCGGATAGCGTCATTGCCTCTGTGTTGGTAGGAAACTATCCTAGTGACCTTTGCTACAATCCAATCAACAACAAAATCTATTGCGCAAACGAAGATAGCAACTGCGTATCAATAATTGACGGGGTTACTAATCAGGTAATTATAACGATTGAGGTTGGAGAAGAACCAGTCGCCTTTGCCCATAATCCGCAGCAGAACCGAATCTATGTCGCAAATTATGAGAGTTCCAGTATCTCGGTGATTAGAGATGAGATTCCTGGGATTGAAGAATGCTCGAAGCTTGACGCTGAATGCTTAATTCCAGAAATCTATCCAAATCCAGCAAAATCCGTGCTTCGTTTCCGTTATCCGGCATCCGAAAAAAAGCCGATAGAACTCAAAATCTTCGATGTTTCGGGAAAGTTGGTAAAGGAAGTGCAATTTTCTCAACCGGAGGCAAAAATCTCGCTAAAGGGGATAAGTTCGGGTGTCTACTTTCTACAATTTGGAGCCGAGAAAATAGCTAAAAAGTTTATTATAACGAAATAGAAATGTCTAAAATATTTATTGTGCGAAATCAGAAGTTTTTTCCCAAAAAGAAGGAAGCAGTATCTTTCTTCAATCATCCATCGTCTCTCATCCTTCGTTTTACTGCTCTCTGCTCCTTGCTCCCTGCTCTCTTATTCGCCCAATGGCTGGAAACCACAATCTATTTACCAGATTCCCTGAGCGGCGTCAAAAATCCCAATTGCCTTGCTTATAATTCGGTAAATAATACCGTATATGTCGGCGGTGGTGGCGATTGCATTATTGCAATTGATGGAGCAACTAATCAGAAAATTAAGAAGATTGTAACTAACTCCTACACTTCGGCTCTATACTGTAATACGACTAATAACAAGGTCTATTGTGTCAACACAGGTGCCTACCAGGCAGATTCAAGTATTACGATAATTGACGGTGCAACCAATACTGTAATTACCACCCTTACCGTAGGACATTATCCTCGTCTTTTATGTTATAATTCGATAAACAATAAAATATACTGTGCCAACTCGAATTATTACAATATCGACAGTGTAGCGATAATTGATGGCACAACCGATACTGTGATTGCGATTGTGCCGGTTGGCAATGAACCAAGTGCATTGCTCTATAACCCTACCAATAATAAGATTTATTGTGCGAATCGTCAAAGCAATAATGTCATGGTGATTGATGGAGCAACGGATAGCTTAATCGCAACTGTGCCGGTGACACAAAGACCTTACGCTTTAGTTTATAATCCTACTGACAACAAGGTCTATTGTGCTAATTGTGATAACTACCCATATTATAATGGCACCGTTACTGTAATTGACGGTGCTACCGACAGCGTGATTACAACCGTTCGGGTCGGGCAGTCACCTTGCGCCTTAATCTATAACCCAACTGACAATAAGATTTATTGCGCCAATTATTACAGCAACGATTTGGATGTGATTGACGGTTCAACCAATCGAACCATCACAATAATTCGAGTCGGTCACTACCCGAGTGCTTTAAGCTATAATTCTAATGATAATAAAGTCTATTGTTCAAATAGCAGTGATGATAATGTTAATGTAATTGATGGTGTTACCAATCAAGTAATTGCAACCGTTCAAGTAGGAGATAGACCTTGCGCCTTTGTTTATAATTCTCAGAACAATAAGGTCTATTGCGCAAACAATGAGAGCGATAATGTAACAGTTATTGATGGTGCAACTAATCAAGTGATAACAACCATCCAGGTTGGTGTTTTTTGTCCTTGCGCCTTAGTCTATAATTCGACCGATAATAAAATTTATTGCGCCGATGACAGGGGTAATATGGTTATTGTGATTGACGGCATGAGTAATCAGGTAATTACAATTATTCCGGTAGGAGATTATCCCCATGCTTTACTTTACAATCCAACCAACAACAAAGTTTATTGTGCCAATTATGACGACGAGACAGTCACGGTGATTGATGGTGCAACCGACACCGTGCTTACTACCATCCCGGTTGAGGAATTTGAGGAGTTTCCTGCTATAGTTTATAATCCGACCAATAATAAAGTTTATTGCACCAGCGGTGAGACCAAAGTCGTGGTGATTGACGGAGAAGCTGACAGTGTAATTACATATCTTCGAGTAGGTTTGTACCCATGTGCTTTAATCTATAATCCGATTGGCAATAAAATCTATTGCGCTAATGAAGAGAGTTATGACATAGATGTGTTTGACGGAGCAACCAATCAACCAATAACAATAGTTCGAGCAGGAGAAGATCCCTGCGCTTTAGGTTATAATCCAACCAATAATAAAGTTTACTGTGCCAACGAATATGACGCCTCGGTCACGGTGATTGACGGCGCAACCGACACTGTAATTAAAACCATAACAACAGGAGAAAGACCTTGTGCTCTGTGCTATAATCAAATTAACAATAAGATTTACTGTACAAACCGCTATAGTAATAACGTGACAGTAATTGGTGGTACAACTGATAGCGTGATTACAACCATTCTTGTCGGAGGTAGACCCGTGTCCTTAATCTATAACCCAATGAGCAATAAGGTCTTTTGTGCGAATGAAGACAGTAATGATGTAACTGTGATTGAGGGAACAACTGACACGGTGATTACAACGATTGATGTCGGGAATGAACCTATTGCTTTTACTCATAATCCGCAACAGAACCGAATCTATGTCGCAAATTATGGAAGCTCAAGCATCTCGGTAATTCGGGATGTAGTCGGAATCGAAGAATACAGAACGCTTGACGCTAAACGCTTAACGCCAGAAATCTATCCAAATCCGGCAAAATCCGTGCTTCGTGTCCGTTATCCGTTATCCGAAAAAGAAACCATTAAAATATTTGATATTTCAGGCAAGCTGGTAAAGGAAGTGCAATTTTCTCAACCGGAGGCAAAAATCTCGCTAAAGGGGATAAGTTCGGGTGTCTACTTTCTACAATTTGGAGCCGAGAAAATAGCTAAAAAGTTTATTATAACGAAATAGAAATGTCTAAAATATTCATTGTGCGAAATCAGAAGTTTTTTTCCCAAAAGAAGGAAGTAGTGTCTTTTTTCCATCGTCCATCGTCTCTCATCCTTCGTTTTACTGCTCTCTGCTCCCTGCTCCCTGCTCTCTTATCTGCCCAATGGCTTGAGACAACAATCTATTTGCCAGATTCGGGGAGCGGCATCGGTTCACCTAATTGCTTTGCCTATAATTCGGTGAATAATACGGTCTATGTCGGTGGCGAGGAAAGCGATTGTGTAATTGCAATTGATGGCGCAACAAATCAAAAAATTGCGAGAATTGCGACCGGTTCCCTAACCTCAGCACTATGCTACAACCCAACCAACAACAAGGTCTATTGTGCAAACGAAGAAACCGACAATGTTGCCATCATTGATGGAGCAATTAACCGCATCATCGCCACTGTGACGGTAGGAGAATACCCTTGCGACCTGTGCTATAATCCAACCAACAACAAGGTCTATTGTGCAGATGAGGACGGCAATATAACAGTGATTGACGGAACGACCGATAGCCTGATTGGAACCATAACCGTAATGGGTAGTTTTTTTAACCTCTGCTATAATCCAACTGATAATAAGCTCTACTGCGTAAGTCGTAACAACGACAATTTAGCCATAATTGACGGTGCAGCCGATACCGTGATTACAACCATTCTCGTAGGAAATTATCCCCAGGCTTTGGTCTATAATCCTACGGACAATAAAATCTATTGCGCTAATGGATGGAGCGACGATGTGACGGTAATTGATGGCACTGCCGATACCGTGATTACAACAATTCTGGTTGGGGATGAACCTCGTGCTCTGGTATATAATCCTGCGGATAATAAAGTATATAGTGCCAACTATCAAAGCAATGATGTGGATGTGATTGACGGGGCAACTAACCGAACAATCACAATAATTCGAGTCGGTCATAACCCCAGCACCTTAATTTATAATCCAATTAACAATCAAATATATTGCGCTAATTTAGGGGATGATAATGTTAGTGTGATTGACGGCACAACCAATCAGGTGATTACCTCGGTTCAAACAGGAAACGGTCCTTGTGCCTTAGTCTATAATTCTGCCGACAATAAAATCTGTTGTGCTAATGAGCAAAGTAACGATGTCACGGTGATTGACGGCGCAACCAATCAGATGATTATAACGATTCCAATCGGACCTTGTCATCCATATGATTTGGTCTATAATGTGACGGATAATAAAGTCTATTGTGCTAATAAGGATAACGGTACCGTCACCGTAATTGATGGGTCAACAAATCGGGTAATCACAACAATTCTGGTCGGAGACAATCCTTCGGTTTTACTTTATAATCCAACTAATAATAAGGTCTATTGCATGAATAGTGGGGGATATCCTAATTATAATGGCACTATAACGGTGGTTGATGGCGCTTCTGATATCGTGATTACATCAATTGCAGTCGGAGAGTCTCCAGCTGCTTTAGTTTATAACCTGACCAACAATAAAGTTTATTGTAGTAATATTGTTGAAGATACTTTGTATTACGGTTATGTTACCGTGATTGATGGCGCTGCCGATACGGTGATTAAATCGATTACTATCGGAGAGGAAGGATTGACTTGTGCTTTAGTTTATAATCCAACCAATAATAAGATTTACTGTTCTGATGCATATAATGATAATATTGTTGTGATTGATGGTGAAACCGACACCGTGATTGCAGGAATTCCGGTAGGAGACCCTCGTGCTTTAGTTTATAATCCAACCAATAATAAGATTTATTGCGCTAATCGTTATAATGCCAATGCTACCGTGATTGACGGCGCAACCGATACCGTAATCGCAACCATTCGCGTTGGCATTCGCCCAGTTGTCTTAGCCTATAATCCGATTGGCAATAAAGTCTATTGCGCTAATCAAGGGAGCGGCGATGTGGATGTGTACGATGGAGCGACCAATCGGGCGATAATGCTACTTCGAGTAGGAGAGAGCCCTGGTGACTTAGCCTATAATTCAATTAACAATAAGATATTCTGTGCTAATTATTTGAGCTCTAATGTAACGGTTATTGATGGTGTCGGCGACACGGTTATTACAACCATCGAGGTTGGGAACCAACCAATTGCCTTTACCCATAACTCGCAACAGAACCGCATATATGTGGCAAATTATGGAAATTCAAGCATCTCGGTAATTCGAGATGCAATTCCTGGGATTAGCGAACGCCTAAAGCAAGGCACCCGACGCTTAACGCCAGAAATCTATCCAAACCCAGCAAAATCCGTGATTCGTGTCCGTTGTCCGTTATCCGAGAAAGAAAACATGATACTCAAAATCTTTGATGTTTCGGGAAAGTTGGTAAAGGAAGTGCAATTCTCTCAACCGGAGGCAAAAATCTCGCTAAAGGGGATAAGTTCGGGTGTCTACTTTCTACAATTTGGAACCGAGAAAATAGCTGAAAAGTTTATTATAACGAAATAGAAATGTCTAAAATATTTATTGTGCGAAATCAGAAGGTTTTTTTTCAAAAGAAGGAAGCAGTGTCTTTCTTCCATCGTCCATCGTCTCTCATCCTTCGTTTTACTGCTCTCTGCTCCCTGCTCCCTGCTCTCTTATCTGCCCAATGGCTTGAGAGAACAATCTATTTACCAGATTCTTTCTGTGGAGTCCAAAGTCCCCAAGCATTTACCAATAATACAACAAATAATAAAATCTATGTTGGCGGCGGGTCTGGCGACTGTGTGATTGTAATTGATGGAGCAACTAACCAGAAAATTGCGAAAATCCAAACCGGTCATAATATAGCAGCTCTGTGCTACAACCCAACCAATAACAAAATCTACAGTGCAAATGGGGATAGCGATAATCTCACGATAATTGATGGAGCAAATAACAGCGTAATTAGAACCGTGAATGTAGGAAACGACCCTTTTGCGCTATGCTATAATTCAACCAACAACAAAATCTATTGCGCAAACGAAGGCAGCGATGATGTAACCATAATTAATGGAGCAAATGACAGCATCATTGAGATCTTGTCTGTAGGTAACCGTCCGTACGATTTGTACTATAATCCGATTGACAACAAAGTTTACTGCGCCAATCGTTCGGATGATAATGTGATAGTGATTAATGGAGCAAATGACAGTATCATCGATACCGTGATTGTCGGAGACTATCCTCGTGCCTTATGCTACAATCCATTCGACAATAAGGTCTACTGCGCAAACCGGCGCAGCGATAATGTGACCATAATTGATGGCGCAACTGACAGCGTAATTGGAACCGCAAATGCCGGACACCAGCCTTGGGCACTATGCTATAATCCAGCCAGTAATAAAATCTACTGCGCAAACCGAGATAGTAACAATGTAACTGTAATTGATGGAACAACTAATCGAGTCATTGCCAACGCACCTGCAGGGGGCCGACCTTATGCCCTTTGCTGCAACTCCGCTGACAACAAAGTTTACTGCGCCAACAACACAAGCCACGATATAACCATTATTGACGGAGCAACTAACCAAGTAATAACCACTCTGCTCGCGGGAAACAATCCTTGTGCCCTTTGCTATAATTTGACCAGCCGTAAAGTATATTCAGCCAATTCTGGGAGCAATGATGTTACGGTAATTGACGGTGCAACCAATCGAATAATTTTATCTATTCCTTTAAGCCCATCTTATCCACATGCTTTAGCGTACAATCCCATTAACAATAAAATCTATTGTGGTAACATTTTTAATAATTACAATAATGTGACCGTGATTAATGGCGCAACCAATGAAAGGATTACCACCATTCAAGTCCGAGGTGGCTCTTGCAACTTAGTTTATAATCCGACTAATAACCGAGTCTATTGTGCCAACCGAGATAGTAACAATATAGCCGTAATTGATGGGATAGCGGATTCAGTAATTACAGCAATCCCGGTAGGAAATGAACCTTTCGCTTTTGTTCATAACCCATCAAGCAATAAAATTTATTGTGCTAATCAAGGAGGTAACAGTATAGATGTAATTGATTGTGAAACTAATCGAACCGCTCAACTAATACGAGTCGGAAATAGTCCCTGTGCTTTAGTCTATAATTCAAACGACAATAAAATATACTGTGCTAATGCGAGGAGCAACGATGTCGATGTAATTGAAGGAACAACTAATCAGGTAATTATAACTGTTGCGGCAGGAAATAATCCGCTTGCTTTGGCTTATAATCCGATCGACAATAAAATATACTGCGCTAATGCCGGTAGTAATAATGTAACCATAATTGACGGCTGCTCAAATAGCATAATTGAAACTGTGGCGGTAGAAGGTTATCCTTGCGTCCTGTGTTACAATCCGACTAATAACAAAGTTTACTGCGCAAACCGGGACAGCAACTCTGTGACCGTGATTGATGGAGTAACCGATAGCATCGTTACTACTCTAACCGTAGGGTATGCCCCCTATGCCTTGTATTATAGCCTGACCAATAATAAGGTCCACTGCGCGAACCGTAGCAGTAATAATGTAACTGTGATTGATGGAACAACCAACACGGTGATTACAACAATTGAAGTTGGCATACAGCCAATTGCTTTTACGCATAATCCGCAGCAGAACCGAATCTATGTGGCAAATTATCTAAGTTCCAGTATCTCAGTGATCCGGGATATAGTAGGAATCGAAGAATGCAGAACGCTTGACGCTAAACGCTTAACGCCTGAAATCTATCCAAACCCAGCAAAATCCGTGATTCGTGTCCGTTGCCCGTTATTCGAGAAAGAAAACATGATACTCAAAATCTTTGATGTTTCGGGAAAGTTGGTAAGGGAAGTGCAATTTTCTCAACCGGAGGCAAAAATCTCGCTAAAGGGAATAAGTTCGGGTGTCTACTTTCTACAATTTGGAGCCGAGAAAATAGCTAAAAAGTTTATTATAACGAAATAGAAATGTCTAAAATATTTATTGTGCGAAATCAGAAGTTTTTTTTCCAAAAGAAGGAAGCAGTGTCTTTCTTCCATCGTCCATCGTCTCTCATCCTTCGTTTTACTGCTCTCTGCTCCCTGCTCCCTGCTCTCTTATCTGCCCAATGGCTTGAGAGAACAATCTATTTGCCAGATTCATTTGGCGGAATCGTAAGCCCTCAAACTTTTACTTATAACGCAACCAATAACCGAATCTATGTCGGTGGTCAAAGCGGGGACGGTGTAATTGTAATTGATGGTATGACAAACCGAAAAATCGCAAGAATTTCAACTGGTGCAACAAATACTATGGCTCTTTGCTGGAATGCAATCAATAATAAGGTATATTCAGCTAATGCGGGCAGTGATAATGTGAATGTGATTGATGGCGCAACCAATCAGGTGATTACAACAATCTCGGTAGGAGAAGAACCATATGCTTTAGTTTTTAACCCGAACAACAATAAGATATATTGTGCCAGTTTTGAGGGTAACCGCGTTACGGTGATTGACGGCGTAACCGATACTGTGATTGCAACAATTCGAGTAAGAAGCAATCCCAATGCTTTAGCTTATAATTCTACGAACAATAAAGTCTATTGCTCTCATCTCTGCGATAGCCTAACCATCATTGACGGAGTTACCAATCAAGTGATTACAAAAGTCCCGGTAGGAAATGACCCTTACGCTTTAATCTACGATTCAGTCAGTAACAAAATCTTTTGTGCTAACCGACAAAGTAATGATATTGATGTTATCGATGGCGAAACGAATGCAACAATAACCATCATTCGAGTTGGAAACATGCCTTATGCTTTAACTTATAATTCGGTAAATAATAAGATTTATTGCGCCAATTATCAAAGCGCCGATATCGACGTGATTGATGGGATGACAAATCAGGTAATTGCAACAATTCCAGTCAATGGAAGGGATCCTCGCGCTCTGGCTTACAATCTGACCGAAAATAAAATCTATTGTGCGAATCAGGAAAGTAGGAATGTAACCGTGATTGATTGTGCAACCGATACTGTGATTACGACAATTCCAATTGGAGAGGGCCCTCGCGCTTTAGTTTATAATCCAACCGATAATAAAGTTTATTCGGCTAATAGCGGAAGCAACGATGTCTCGGTAATTGATGGCGTAATCAATCATGTGATTACAACAATTTCGTTAGAGACCTGGTTCCCTTATACCTTAACGTATAATTCGACTAACAATAAAGTATACTGTGCACCTGAGAACAGTCCTTATACAGCAGTTATTGACGGAGCCAACAACCAAGTCAGCACAATAATCTCAGTAGGAACCCAGAATCCTTGCGCCCTAGAGTATAATTCAACTAACAATAAGGTTTATTGTGCTCTCGCTGGCAGTTATAATCTTACCGTCATTGATGGTGCGACCGATACCTTGATTACAACTGTTCAAACCGGAGGCTGGAATCCTATTGATTTAGCTTATAATTCAATTAACAATAAAATATATTCGGCTAATTCTGGAAGCAACAATGTCGGTGTGATTGATGGTGACACAAATCGTTTAATTCGAGGAATCCGGGTCGGCGATAATCCTCGAGTCCTGGCTTATAATCCAGCCGACAATAAAATTTATTGCGCTAATTATAATAGTCAAAACGTGACGGTGATGCACGGAACCAACGATACTTTAATTACAACGATTCGTGTCGGACAAACTCCTTGCGCTTTAGTCTGTAACCCAATTCATAATATGGTCTTTTGTGCAAATCGTCAAAGTAACGATGTCACCATGATTGACGGTTCGATAAATAAAGCAGTGGCTGCCATTCCGGTCGGACAAAATCCTTGCGCCTTAGCCTTTAATCCAAATGATAACAAATGCTACTGTGCTAATTACAATTCGAATAACGTTACTGTGTTTAACAGTGCATCCGGTACCATAATTACGACAGTTCCCGTAGGTAACGGTCCCTGTGCCATAATTTACAATCCAATCAACAATAAAATATTCTGTGCAAACTATTTGAGTTCTAATGTAACGGTTATTGATGGTTCGACGAACGAAGTGATTACCACAATCAGCGTTGGAGTCAAACCAATCGTTTTTACTCACAATCCGCAGCAGAACCGAATCTATGTCGCAAATTATAATAGTTCTGGAGTTTCGGTTATTCGTGATGAAATGCCAGGGACTAAAAAAGAAGATTCCCTAATTAACAATAACTTCTTAACCTTTGAAATTTATCCGAATCCAGCAAGGTCTATCACCCATATCCATATTTCATCGATTGAACAACCAAAAGTAATCAAAATCTTTGATGTGTCAGGAAAAATTTTAAGAGAACTTTTTGTTTCTAAACCAGTAACAATCGTTTCGTTAAAAGGATTTAAACCGGGTATCTATTTAATGGAATTTGACAAAACTATCCAAAAATTAATTGTTGTGAAGTAATGAGCTTTTGATAAACCGCAGTCCTTATTGAGGGCAACAAAGAACATTATTGCCGAATATATTAATTCTTTAAAATTGCTTAAATTGAAATTGATTATAAATCAAAACTTAATGAATTTTAGCCAATTTAAAAAGAAATATCTAATTTTACCGATTTTAAAGCGCCTATTTAGAAAATGAAGCGAAGTATATTAATCTTTGCCACATACCGGGCACTTTAGTTTAACCTTATCTGGAGGTCCGGGATGAATAACATTTTCTAAAATGTTTCTCTTTTCGATTTGTCGATGAAAAGCCGTGCATTCCTGAATAAAAGCATCTTTTTGTGAAATTGCGTACTCAAACCAAAAAAATTTGTATTTCCCTATCCAATGTTTTAAAGCGGTATTTAAGTCAAAATCTGATCTTCCTAAGTAACCAATTGAATCTCGAGTATTTGCAATTCCATAAACTCCAGGCCTCCCTTTTATGATTAGAAGATCAATTCTTGAGGCATCCAAAGGAAATGGCCCGCGCATCGCTACTTCCTTTTAAAAGATTTTTTAAAGTTTATACTTATGAGTAATTGAATTAAGGGGAATATTTTATTGAATGACAGAAATCTCTGCCGATAACTGTAACCCATTTTTGTACCAATTAATAATAACATTTTGATGGAAACGTGTCAAGCAATCTTTGCTTATTGACTAGTCTGTGCCATTCTATTATAATCGAAACCCTTGAAAGCCCTAAAACTTAAAAAACGTTATCTGACTGAGTATCTTGATTCGCTGCGTAAATACGGCGAGGTCTTTGGTCCAGTCAAAAAAGGCGACAAATTTATCTACGACCGATTGGACGACCTTTCCCGATTGGAGCTGAAAATGCTTAGAACCATTGTCCCGGCTAAGAAGTTTCTTGTCCCACCTCGATTCAATACCTTCTCATTTGATGATAAGTCCTATCATGCCGAATTGGAGAATATTCAGCCCCGTGTGATTTTTGGGGTGCATCCCTGTGAGATACACGGAATTATGATTCTGGACAAACTCTTCACCGAACGATTACCTGATATCTATTATACAGAACGGCGCAAAAAAACTGCCATCATCGGACTTTCTTGTGTGCCGGATGATAAATGCTTTGCCAAATCGACCAATACCCATTTTGTCGAGGCTGGGTTTGATTTGGCATTCAACGACCTGGGTGAAGGTGAGGAAGATTATCTGGTCTGGATTGGTTCGAGCCTGGGTGATGACCTGGTTCGGTATCACCTTGACTTGTTCGACGAGAATATCAAACAGCAAGACCTTGACAAATACATAAAATGGCGCCGCTGGCGCGACTATCAATATAAACTTGAAATTGATATGACTGGAATGCCGGATATTATGGAATTATCCCACGACCTGCCGGTTTGGCAGGAGTTGGGTGACAAATGTTTATCCTGCGGTTCGTGCAGTATGGTATGCCCAACTTGTGCTTGTTATAATATTATCGACCGAATGAACCCGGCGGTATTTCAAGGGTTCCGGGAACGGTATTGGGATTCCTGTATGTTCAAGGAATTTGCCCTGGTGGCGGGTGGACATAATTTCCGGGAGAGCCGAGCTGCCAGGGTTCGTCTCTGGTATACTCATAAGCTAAAGGCATTTATTACTGAATTTGGCCGACCCGCCTGCGTTGGCTGCGGTCGCTGCATCGACACCTGTGTGGTTGACATCAATGTCAAGACCGTCGCCAGTGCCCTGCGCGGCACTGAGAAAACCCAATCAGGTAAGCGTAAAAAATAATTATGAATCAAAATTATTACCTGCCCGAACCGATGCGAATTGTTCGGCGCTATGATTTGAGTAAAGATGTTCGGTTTTTCCAGGTTCGAGCGCTTGAAATGGAACGGGCACTCAAAATGCAATATTTACCCGGTCAATTTATGATTATCTCTTTACCCGGCGTTGGGGAAGCACCGTTTTCCATCAGTTCCAGTCCATCCCGGCCCGGACTCTTAGAATTTGGGATTCGCCGCATCGGGGTCGTGACGAACGAATTGTTTAAACTCAAAGAAAATGCGATGATCGGGGTGCGAGGTCCTTATGGTAACGGGTTCCCGATTGAAAAGATTGAAAAACATGACGTGATTATCGTGGTCGGCGGTTTAAGTGTGATTCCGCTGCGGTCGCTATTATTATATGTGCTGGATAATCGTGACCGCTATGGTCAGGTTACTTTTATGTACGGCGGCAGAAAACCTGAGGATATGTTATTCTTACGTGAACTCTTAGAATTAAGAGACCGAGATGATTTGAATTGCCTTTTGGCGGTAGAAAAGGACCCGGATGGAAAATGGCCCTGTGAAATAGGTATGGTCACATCGCTCTTCTCGAGATTGAAAAAAATCGATGCCGAAAATACATATGCTTTAGTCTGCGGACCACCCGTTATGTATAAGTTTGTAATCGATGAACTTTTGAAGCTAAATATTCAAAAACATCAAATTCTAATGACCCTGGAACGACGTATGAAGTGCGGTATTGGTAAATGTGGTCATTGTGCGATTGGTTCGATTTACACTTGCCTGGATGGACCGGTATTTTCTTACTGGGATGTTTTGCACATGAAGGATCTGATATGAAAGAGAAGCATACACCAGAAATTTCGCCTAAACCCCGGGTCGGATTTTACAATTTCTCCGGCTGTTCTGGTTGTCTGTTAACTATCCTCAATTGTGAGGATGAAATTTTAGATGTTTTCGAAGCCGGTCAGGTCGTCTCATTCTTGATGGCAAATCGGGGCAATGTTGAAAAAAATCTCGATATTGCTTTCATCGATGGCTCGGTAACGACTAAGGAACAAGAAGAGTTTCTGCTTGACATCCGTAAAAGAGCCAAGAAGTTAGTGGCATTAGGCAATTGTGCCAGTTTAGGTGGCCTTCAAGCGATGGAAACCGGACGCAGTCAATTTGCTCGACGTTATCAAAAAGTTTACGGCAAGACTTCTCCGACCATTATCAAGGCTTTTGAATCGAAACCCTTAGATGCCTTTGTTAAAGTTGACTGTTCTCAAATGGGCTGTCCGATTGATGGCAAACAGTTTTTATTTGCCTATGCTCGACTGGTTCGGGATTTACCGACCGAGCTTTCGCTTTCCAAGGTGCCGGTTTGCACTGAATGTAAGTGGCGGGAGAACCAATGTCTGCTTTTAAATGACGAACTCTGTCTTGGTCCAGTTACCGCAGCTGGTTGTAATGCGCGCTGTCCATCTAATAATACTGGCTGTATCGGTTGTTTCGGACCAGCCGATGAACAAAATTTGACATCAGAAATTAATTTACTCAAATCCAAGAAATTTTCTAAAGAAACGATTGAACGTAAGCTCCGCCTTTTCGGCGGCACTCGGTTCGCCGAGCAAGTCAAGAAACTATTAAGGAAGTAAATGCCCGAAATTGAAGTAAAACACGTTGCCCGAATCGAAGGTCACGCCGGAATTGAGATTGAATTCGAACGAAAGAAAGTAAAGAAAGTCAAAATCAAGATACCAGAAGGACCAAGACTTTTCGAGACTCTGGTTCTTGGTAAAACGCCGGATGAGGCGGTAAGTATTGTCCCAAGAATTTGTGCGATATGTTCGGTATCACATCGCCTCGCCTCAATCACAGCCGTAGAACGAGCGCTTGACCTTAGAGTGCCAACCGCCACTAAATTAATGCGGACCTTAATGCACTATGGCGAAATGATTGAATCCAATTCCCTGCATGTATTTTTATTGGCTTTACCCGACTTTCTCGGATATCCCAATGCGATTGCCATGACTGATAAGTATGCCGTTCAAGTGCTGCGTGGTTTGCGTCTGAAGCGGTTCGGCAACCGGATTATGGAAATTACCAGTGCTCGCTATACCCATGGCGAGAACCCTAATGTGGGTGGCTTCCATCGTTGGCCAAATCGGACCGAACTTCTGGAAATCAAAAACGAAGCCGAAAGATTGATTCCCGATGGTGTTGAGACAGTTGAACTATTACGCAATCTGCATTACCCAACCTCGATGGAAGAAGGGTTAATATTTATGTGCTTAAATCCACCAACCGAAACCTATGGTTTTACTGGCGATTCGGTCTTAATTTCGACCGGAGAGGAAAAGCCAATCGACGATTATCTGGAACTAACTAATGAACGGGTAGTGGCACATTCGACGGCAAAACGTTGTCGTTATAATGGCAAACCTTATGCAGTTGGACCGCTGGCGCGCATGAATCTGCTTGGTGAGCGTCTCCATGGTAAGGCAGCCGATGCCTTCAAGCATTGTTATAGCCTAACCTGGGTCAGAAACCCTTTATATGCTAATCAAGCACGGGCGATCGAGATTCTCTTTTGCCTTGAAGATATTCCCAGACTTGTCGACAAATTAATTGAGACAAAAATTCCTGGAATCAAAGAACCAACGACCAAATCAGGTAAGGCAGTAGGTGCGGTAGAGGCGCCGCGTGGCGCATTATACCATTATTATGAGATTGAACGAGGTTATATCACCGATGCTAATTTTATAATTCCGACAACTCAAAACCTTGATGCGATGGAACGCCATTTGCGTATCGCAACCGAAAACCTGCTCGAATCCCAGGGCGCCAAAGAAAAAGATATCGAGCTGATTTTGGAGATGGTTGTCCGTTCCTATGACCCTTGTGTTTCTTGTTCGGTGCACCTGGTCGACTTGACTTTAGATTCAAAATAAATTTCGGTATCTGATTTAAAACAAATTAAATAAAATTTTAATATTATGAAATGTCGACTCTGTAACCAGCGTCGCAGCAACCGCCATTGTCCTGCTCTGAACACACCAATCTGTTCGCTGTGTTGTGGCACCAAACGCCGCCGTACTATTTCATGTCCGGACAATTGTTCTTACCTAATTTCCGGCCGGGTTTATCAAGAACATCGCATCGGCAACATGGAAATTCTTAAGAAGGCTCGTGACCTGATTCCTGATTATATGAACAATATCGAACATGGTATCTTAGTCATTCGTAACACTCGATTTCGAAACCTTCTCGACCGTGAAGTGAAAGAAGCTTTAGAAAATATCCTTAAAACCATAGAAACCGCTGAGCGTAAAATTATCTATGAATATCGTTCGACCAATCCCAGAATCCAGACCGTAGCCGACAGTGTTTATCAAATAATCGAGAAGCACCAGAAAGGTGAAGATGGAATGCGTCGGGTGACGGTTGAAGAAACCAAGGCGTGTCTTAAGGCGATTATTGCCACGATTAAGTCTTTACTAAAACAAAATCCAGATTCAACTACCTATTTAGATTTGATTAGCCAGTATTCTCAGGGTATAATTCGAGAAACACCGCCACCAATAACCCCGGGGAAATTGATACAAAAATAATCAGTTCCTCAATAAACAATCATTCCTTTTCAAGAAAATTTTCAAAAACGTATAGCTTTTTCCTTATAAAAAATCTGTATAATTTTACGAAAAAATTCCTTGGAAAATTCGTATAACCAATGACTATCTTTCCTAAGCAATGCTTATTTATAATATATGATGGTTGCTATTAGGAAAGTTAGTAACTTTTAAAAATAACCAAGGTTAGCTTCTAAGAGGAATCAAATCACTCTATAGGGATTCAATCTCTTCGATACGACCAACCGGGATTCCGGTCAAACTATTGTCGATTCTTTTCAATAGACCACAAAGCACCTTACCCGGACCGACTTCAAAGAATCGGTTAAACCCAAGGTTTTTTGCGGTCTGTATTGTCGTGGTCCAGAGCACCGGATTTATTAACTGGTTCTCCAGAGCCTTTCTAATCTCATCAGCAGTGTTGACCGGTTCACCCGAGACATTAGGGATAATCGGGAATTTTGGGTCATTGATAGTAAAATCATCGAGAAATTTTTTAAATTCCTGGGCTGAATTATTGAGCAATGGCGAATGGAAGGCACCGCTGACTGGTAACATTACCGCTTTCAAAGCGCCTTTGGTCTTTGCCAATTCGGCGGCTTTTTTCACGGCTTCGATTTCACCAGAAATAGCAACCTGTCCGGGCGCGTTGAAATTAGCCGCTACCACGGTTCCTTCGACTTCCCGACATAAATCAAGAACCGCCTCATCATTCAATCCGATGATGGCTGCCATTGTGCCTGGATTCTTTAGCCCTTCGTTAAACATCAATTCGCCGCGTTTTTTAACAATCTTTAAAACCGATTCAAAGTCTAAAGCTTCAGCAGCATAAAGTGCCGAATATTCACCCAGGCTATGTCCAGCCCCAAGTTCAGGTTTTATCCCTCTATTCTTCAATATTTCAAAAACCGCTAATGAATTAACCAGTATTGCCGGTTGGGTTATGTAAGTCTTGCGTAATTCCTCTTCAGGTCCGTCAAATGAGAGCTTTTTGACTTCCATACCAAGAACTGCTTCGGCTTGGTCATAGATATTTTTTACTTCAGAAAAACGTTCATATAAATCTTTCCCCATGCCAACAAATTGGGATCCTTGACCGGGAAATATGAAGGCAAATTTCTCAGTCATGAAATATCGCCCCCTCTATTTAATAACAAAACTTTTTGTCCAGACCGGCAAATCTGGTTTTGGTTCTATTTTCTGCCATTCTTCATCGGTCATTCTTTCGCCGATTGGTTTTGTGAACTCGTAATAAGAAAACACCCCACCAACCGCAAGATAATTTTTTTGCTGGTACGGTATTATCGCATAGATGAAAAAAGGATTACCAACCGCTTCTTCTAAAACCTGAAGGGTATTCGGGTCAGTATGGACATCGGCTACCACTGCCATCTTGTCGTCCGCCTCCGAGCTATATTTTTCAAACTGTGACGGAAAAGTTACCATCGTCTCCAATGTTTCGCCAATATTATTAATCAATTGAAGCTCTTCATCATCTAAGTTTTCACCGCTAATTTCTTTTACCGAAATCAATTTTAGTTTCTGGGCAAGTGATTTTAAACTTGCTAAGCGATTACCAACTTCTTCGTTCAGTACACCATAGCGTTTCAACCCGTTCGCCAAATCTAAAACAATGCGCGCAATTTGTTCATAGAATTTGGGGTAAGGCTCGACAAAACCGGGCTGTTTTTCTTGAGGTCTTATAGCGGTAAGGGCTGCGGTATAACTCTGTTTTGCATAGAGTATTGTATCATGCCGCAGTTCGGTCCATGAACCACAAGTAGTCATTAAGGTCTTATCGGCATAAGCCGGCGAGAAGAGAAACTGAGGCAGGTTGGGTGATTTGGACAACGGTTCTAAGAGAAGTTTCAGAGCATAGAGCCAGGCAAAATAAACACTCTGGTTCCATTCGGTAGTTATGAGTTGTTTAAATTCAGTTCGTAATTTGAGCATTTGGGTTGTATAGTTTAAAAACTGATTCTCCTGATAGACCGTATTTAAGATTTCCTGAGCCCGATTAGAACCTAAAACTGCCATCACATCCAAGCCTTTAGGCAAATGGCGCGGTTTTCGGAAAGTTCCAACCTTGCTGTAAACCAATTGCTGGAACATGTAGGAATCAGGGATGTATCTTTGACCCAAAAGTTTAAAACCCTTTCTCTTCGCCAAAGCGGTCTGGGTTGTATCCAGCACAAAAGTGGCAAGGATTTTAGGGGTCGGCAATTTGACTGCTTCGGCAATAAATTTATCAATCTGCTCATTCTTCTCAATCTGTTTAGTTATATCTTGGTTTGGAAAAACTTTAGTAATCAGTTGGGCATAATTGTAAAAGTCCAAATCATCGGTCTTACCGATTAGGAAAGTGAGCGGGTTGTAGATTTTCTCCCATATTTTTTGCACCGACTCATCACCGACTCGTGCCTTCTTTAATGCATCAACCAGGAGTATTGCCTGGCGGGTCAAATCTCTACCCAATTCAATATCTGCCCTGGTGTCACCTGGTTTTAGATAAAACCCGATTCGACCAAACCACATCATCGCCTTAAAATATCGGGCAAATTTTTCATTTCGGGTGTAATGGCCTCGAGGCTGGTATTGACTATAATCTTCCTTGTAATCGAAAATCTCAGATTGTCTAATTGCCTTATGTTCAGCAATCGATTTCAATTCTGCCTTAACCAGTTTTGCGACAACTGGCAAAGGCTCAAAATTTTTATCTAACAGCGATGCCGCAACCGAAAGATAAGCCATATTTCTTTTGTGTGCCTCTTTCACCTTAGACGATTTAGTCTGTTTATATTTTGCCGATTCATAATCCAATAACCCGTCAGTTAAATCGGAAACCAGTTTATAAAAATATTCCATTTCGGTAACCCGTAACGAATAATCAAACAGGATGTGAAGGGTATGAAGGACGGCATCGGTCGTGATATAAATTGGCAGGTTCTGACGTGCCGCATAATTGTAAATCTGATAGATTTGGTCAAAATCGGACGGTGTAACGACAAAGCTGTTCTTTTCCAATAATTCTTTCTGGTCTATCGTTAATGGTTGCGAACGTTCAAACTCTTCTATATTCGGTTTTGGTTGAGCGTAAATCTTTGGCAAAAAGATAACCACCAAAAATACCAAAATAAAAAGAAATGCTTTTAAGCTTTGCACTCTGAGTTTTTGATTATTGTTTTTTAGCATATCCGATTTTAACTCGAGTCTGGTCTATGTCAAGCCACATAAAGAAAAAGTCCTCTCAAAATTGAGAGGGCTTTTGAGTTAAAAATCTTACTTTTCATCGGCAGGGCGTAATTTGCATGGAATCAGATAGAAATCGATTCCAGAAACGCTCTGCCCACCCGAGATTACTACTGGTTCCGGATAAGTGGCACATTCGTAACCTTGCTTGTGTGCTTTCACGATATAACTGCCATCACGCAATCCGGTAATCGTATAGGTGCCGTCATTATTAGTCATCGCATAATTTTGGCAGCAACCTGCGGTTACTTTTGCTCCGGCGATTGGCTTACGGGTCATTTTGTCATATACTGTCCCAGAAATTGAACCATTACCGCCGCCACCACCGACTGGCGCCAGAGCGATATTGATACCGGTCACATGCTGACCCGCTTCAACATGCACCGGGGTCGGATATTCTTTTGCTACATACTCATGACACTTTTTTGCCTTCACGATATAATCACCAGAAGGCACATTCGGTATTGTATAGGAACCGTCTGCGTTAGTAGTGGCGTGTAAACGACAGCCTGCCATTACCTGAGCGCCTTGTATTGGTTGTCCGGTTATCGAATCGGTAATGAAGCCTGAAATCGAACCATTACCGCCTTTTGGTTGCGGCGCTTTACTTACCGCTGCGCTCAAGGATGTAATGCAGACAACTGCGGTTAGGATTGCGAGAATTTGTTTCATTCTATCCTCCTATTTTTTTCACTATAATAGGTAATTTTATTTTAACTTTAAACCATGTCAATATCTTTTAGCAGACGTCAATCACATGAAATCCAGATTTATTGGATGATTTTAGAAAGGGCTGAGCTGATTAAGGAAAATAATAATATGGAGTTTGACTTCACAAATTATAGGACTAAACTCGCATTTTGAAAACAAGATTTTGAAATATTCAAAACATCGATTTCCTAAGTTCTTAATCGGGAATCGGACAAGACTCTTAAGCGACTAAAGATGAATAAAGAAAATTCGACTTCGTCGAATCAGTCTCATGAAAGTCTCTAAAAATCCCTGTTAGATATTAAGCCTAAAATGACCCGCCAATACCAGCAATAAATACAAGCGGCACACGATCATAGCGAATAATCCGGCGGTCACCGGATGAGTCGATGTATTCCTGCAGCATATAG